>NZ_JAVRCP020000006.1:0-220787 GCF_034530675.2 Nostoc sp. DedVER02 | reverse complement strand
GTTTGCATCTGTTTTATTATTTTCGAGAAATGGTATAAGAAGCAACGGAAAGAAGGCTTTTTTGATTGTGCTGAGTTTTTTGAAAAATTAAATATTATTCCAAGATCGCCCGAGTTACTTTAAATACATTAATAACAGCAGTTAATCGATATTAAATATAAGATGAATTTATAAAATCTACAAAAGATTTAAAGTTATAAAAAATATACGTAAATTTGATATTGATAAAGGAAAAGCTTTAGCAATCGTTGAAAATAAATTTATGGAAGGTTTTATTTGTAGTAATATTCCTGCGGAAATTACTAATCTTATTGTTCCAACTTGCTCCCCGATCGATTGCATTGGTACAGCCCGACCCAGGTATCGCTTGAATACGCAGGTATGAGTAGTTAAGTTTATAATTGGAAACTGTGACTCAAAACTCAGAACTAATCAGGACTTACGCAAGAACTCTCTGAAACTCTTATTCCTTTGTGTCCTACCCTTCGGGAAGCCACTTCGTGTCTATGCGTCCTTTGCGATTCGTTTTATCATGATTTTGCGTAAGTCCTATAATTAATTGGAGCAAAGCAACTGGTGAGCAGCTTATTACAAGGAGTCAACCTGTACTTAATTGGCATGATGGGCGTTGGTAAGACTACGGTAGGGCGCTTACTCGCAAAGCATCTAAGTTATGGGTTTGTGGATACCGATGATGTCATAACCCAAGCAACAGGTAAATCTATAAATCAGTTATTTGCAGAAGTTGGTGAAGCAGAGTTTCGCAAGGTAGAAAGTGACGTGCTTTCACAAGTTTGTGCTTTTACAAAATTGACTGTCGCAACCGGTGGGGGCATTGTATTACGGCGAGAAAATTGGAGTTACTTGCACCACGGTTTGATAGTGTGGCTAGATGTGCCAGTTGAACTACTTTACAGCCGTTTAGCTGAGGATACCACCAGACCGCTCTTGCAAGATGCTGACCTCAAGGGTAAACTGCGATCGCTTCTCGAACAACGAACACCACTTTACTCTCAAGCCGATTTGTACATCACCGTCCAAGAGGGAGAAACACCTGAAGACATTGCCAACAGAATAATTGAGGTAATTCCTAGCGTTCTCAAACCACAAGTTTCTCATTAATCGGGAATATTAATCTAACTGTGTCTGCACATTTTTTCAACTGGATGTCTTGGGTTTGCAAGCTCCATACAAGCGTCAGTATACAGATTATGGCGTAGCGTAATGTGATTGCTTCTCGAACAACGAACACCACTTTATTCTCAGCGAATACTTGAAGCAATTCCTAACGTTTTCAAAACACAAGTTTCTCATTAAGAAGACTTAAATTACCAAATTTTGGTCATCCGTAGGATAAACCCTGGTAATTCTGGATTACCACTAACTACTTCGGGATTTTCCAAAATCTCAACTTCTCGATTCGGACGGTAAATGTAGACTTTTCGATTCTGCCGATCTATTAACCAGCCTAGTGATGTACCGTTATCGATGTACTCCTGCATTTTCTCTTGTAATTTGATCAAGCGATGTCTACGACGGGCTACGCCTACGCTAGATGAGCGTAACTCAATCAGGTATCTACCACTCATCTATATCTACCTGTTCGCAACCTTGTTCAATTGCTTCGCGCATTAACTGAATATCATTTGGTGATATTGTACCTGCAAAATTTAATAATTGTTTACCAGGAACACCATGAATTTGCGAACCTACTAAAGTTCTGGCAAACTCCAGTACTCGATATTGCAAGTCTTCAGGCATAACTTTTAATTCTTCAATTAGCCGATCGAGAATCGATGTATCCATATTTCTCCTAATAATTTTCGATTCTGGTTGCTAGTCCTTATTTTAGAGACTTTCACCTTTCTGAGACAGATAATAAGTAAAAATTTTCTTTAATAGCAGAACAGTCTTTTCATCTAACAGAATCGCATTACCGCGATGTCTCTTGACTTGCCTCTATGCGTCTGGACATCCAAATAAGAGATAATTTGTGAGTGATAAGTAGAGCGATGTGAATAATTCAAGGTTTGTAGTGAGGACTTTAGTCCTCTTATGAGGGCTGAAGCCCTCACTACGAACTAATTTCAATATTTTTACATTACTACTTAATCTAGTTTGATTTATTCTCACCGACTTACTTACCTATACAAAAAGCCTATTTTTGCTCTTGGCAGCTATGAGATATTGTTACAGGTTACAAAGTCTTCTACACTTACTGAAATAGGTTTTAACTCTCTCTGTTAGGCTCCTCATGACGGTCAACGATTCTGAATACATTAGGCAAACTGAAGCCACTCGTGTACGTGTACTAAGCGAAGCACTACCTTATATTCAACAATTTGCCGGTCGCACTGTTGTTGTTAAATATGGTGGCGCAGCGATGAAAGATAGCGCACTCAAAGACAAAGTGATCCGCGACATTGTATTCTTGTCCTGCGTGGGCTTGCGGCCAATTGTAGTCCACGGCGGTGGCCCAGAAATTAATAGTTGGTTAGATAAGTTGGGAATCGAACCACAATTTAAGAATGGTCTGCGAGTCACTGATGCCGCCACAATGGATGTGGTGGAAATGGTTTTAGTTGGTCGAGTTAACAAAGAAATTGTCGCCCTAATTAACCAAGCTGGTGGATTGGCTGTAGGACTTTGTGGTAAAGACGGTAATCTATTTACAGCCCGTCCCCAAGGTCAAGAAGACATCGGTTTTGTCGGGGAGGTCAGTAATGTTAACATCAAGATTTTGGAAACCCTTGCTGGCAATGGGTATATTCCGGTAGTGTCTAGCGTCGCCGCAGACGAGACAGGGCAAGCTTATAACATTAACGCCGATACTGTAGCTGGAGAAATCGCTGCGGCACTAGGAGCAGAAAAGTTAATTTTACTGACCGACACCAGTGGAATTTTAAAAGATTACAAAGACCAATCTACTTTGATTCCGAAAGTAGATATCCGCGAAGCCCGCGAGTTGATTGTCAATGGTATAGTTAGCGGTGGGATGATTCCCAAAGTTAATTGTTGTGTGCGATCGCTTGCTCAAGGAGTTCGTGCAGCACACATTATTGATGGTCGCATTCCCCACGCCCTGTTACTAGAAATCTTTACTGATGTTGGGATTGGGACGATGATTCTCGGTTCGCAATTTATGTCGTAGAGTTTAATAGTCGTGAATGAATTTTTGATACTCGCCTGCCATACTCCCTGATTTCCTACCGAGGATAGGTAATAATAACCCGCGAAGGTGGGGAGCAGCTTGTCGTCAGACATCGCCCACCGCTAAATGGTGTACGCTGCCATGAATTATTTATAATCACCGGATTAACTAGGGTTGAGTCCCGAATTGCTGGATTGATCGGCGTGGAGTTTTTCACGTTTTGCCTTACCTGCGGATAGTAAGAATCGGGGTAATCAGTGCGTTGTGGCATTAGTCTCGTTTTTGGGTTTACAGCCATAGGTGTGGGAATCGGGCTACCATAAATCAAGGAACTAACAGCAGGTGAACGCATAACTCCATAAGCGCCATCAACAACGATCGCACGCTGGCCAAAAGCTGGAGCAATACTTGCAGGCATCACTGCTAAAGTCATACCTACTAGGAGCCAATTCAGTTGCGAATGCTTGATTTTCAGCATAATTTTGCTCACCTGCATTTGATACCAGAGTTTTTAATCAGAAAATAGTCTCAGTTCCTTAGTTAAAATTTTAGAAGTTTATCCACTTTCAGATTGCCAGCCTTTGAAAAGATTCCAAAAAGATTGCTGCATTGGCAAAATTAAAATAGTGCTAATTTTTGTATAAGACGTGAGTGCAGAAAGTTTAGAAATTGCTAAAACCTTTTATCAGACGGGGAAAATTGCCTTTGAAAATGGGCGATACCGCGAAGCTGTAGAAAATTTAGAAAAGGCCAGCGCCCTATTAGCTCGTAATTCTCCCTTTGGGGGTGAAGTAGAAATTTCCCTGGTGACAGCTTATGAAGCGGCTGGACGCACGGATGATGCGATCGCTCTTTGCGAAAGACTCAAACGCCATCCCTATATTGAAATCAGCAAACAAGCGCGACAGATGGTTTACATCTTAAAAGCACCAAAGCTGAAAAGACCCAGTGAATGGATGACCCAAATCCCCGATTTGAACAAACTACCAGATAATGAGCTAAAAATTTCTATAGCTGCTAAACCTACTAAATCTTCCGTGCAGCAGAAGCCTAAATCTATAGAGCCAGAATTTGTTGACCTCAGTCAGGTCAATACAAGGGATAATCGCTTTATCTGGGTAGCGCTAATTGCTATTGGTTTAACCATCTCGTACTTAGTTTGGTTGAATTTTTCAGGAACCCCTGGCTGATACCAATTTTGGATTTTGGATTTGAGATTTGAGTTTTAGTTCATGTGTCACCCGCAAGGATTGAGGCATCAACCAAAATCCAAAATTTAAAATCTTCGAACTTCATCCGTTTATTGATGAGGCTAATCCAAAACCCAAGTTGCGCTGGAAGCGCACCAAAAGCGCGACCTAAAATCCAAAATCTGTTGACTTTTGGGGAAATTTATGGTTTCAAATTATTCAATTTTGGGAAAGATTGTCTGGTGGTTAATCAGACCATTTAGTTATGTGTTGACATTAAATGGTCGAAATCGCATAAACCGCACCTTTTTGATGCGAAATCTGATTTTGTGGCTAGTGCTGTTAACATCCCTATTACTGACTGGCTGTGTTAAGTACGATGTGGGGCTTAACTTTGACAATTCAAATAGTGGCGAACTAGTACAGCATATTAAATTGGGAGAGCGGCTAACCAGTTTTAGTGGTGATTCTGTGTACGAATGGTTAAACAGTATAGAACGCCGCGCCCGTCAATTAGAAGGTAAAACGCAGCGAGTTTCCCAAGAAGAAATTATCGTCACAATTCCTTTTAGCAGTGGTAGGGAATTGCAAGAGAAGTTCAACGAGTTTTTTAATTCCCGTGGAAATCAACCCTCTGAATCTGTACAGAGTAAATCTGACTCAGAACTGCCGAAAATTGAATCGAACGTCCTCTTAGAGCAGAATTATTTTTTACTTTTAGTTCGGAATCGGTTAATTTATGATTTGGATTTGCGATCGCTCTCCCTAATTGCCAGCAAAGGTAATGTTCTGGCTAATGCTGGTTCAATTCTCGACTTGGAATTTAGCTTGAAGACTCCTTGGGGAGCTAAAAATATTCAACTAACTGAAACTGCCATTGAACCAGAAAAAAATGGCAATCAACTAGTGTGGAGACTTCAACCTGGGCAACTTAACCATATAGAAGCGGTTTTCTGGCTTCCCAGTCCCCTTGGTATTGGTGCATTGTTAATTACCCTATTTGTCTGGGGAGGATTGTACTTGAGATATAATTTCATGCCCGATCCTAGAATTCAGTTTCCTCCCAAAGCAGCAACTATCCAAGAATAGTAGCTCGATCTTGCCAGTTAAGGGATTTTCAAGAATTGAAGAAGAATTCAGAAGTCAGACAATACTGTTCGGTTAAGGTAAGAGACGCGATAAATCGCCGTCTCTACAATAATCAGTCCTTTGTAGAGACGGCGATTTATCGCGTCTTTAGGATCGTATTATTTTCATCAACTAACCTTAATCGAACCGTATTGAGAAGTCAGAATGAAGAGGCGACGCTCGAATACTCGCTATTCTCGTAGAGAGCGTCTTGAAAACCACCAAATTTTTAATACCGTTTATTCATCTACCAGTCGCACAAAATTTATTCTGTTAGCGGATAGCTAAGGTTTAGCCCATTCTGGCTCCTGACTCCTGAATTCTGTTTTGATCTATCTCATTTTGTCGGGTGAGCATCTTGCCTGCCCTTCCTTTATTTTTTCCACTCAAAACCCAAAAAAATCCCCCACCTTGCGGCAGGGGATTTTTATTACTTGCCTACAAAACTAGCAGCCGAATTAACCGAACTTACCAGCAGTAGAAGCAATCAAGAACGCGGCGTAAGTCACGACATAGCCAACAGCGAAGTGAGCTAGACCAACTACACGAGCTTGAACGATGGACAGAGCCACGGGCTTGTCTTTCCAGCGAACTAGGTTAGCTAGAGGAGTCCGTTCGTGTGCCCAAACAAGGGTTTCAATCAACTCTTGCCAGTAACCTCTCCAGGAGATTAAGAACATGAAGCCAGTAGCCCAAACTAGGTGTCCAAATAAGAACATCCAAGCCCAGACAGACAGGTTATTCACACCGTAGGGGTTGTAACCGTTAATCAACTGAGCAGAGTTAGCCCAGAGGTAATCGCGGAACCAGCCCATGAGGTATGTAGAGTTCTCATTGAACTGAGCAACGTTACCTTGCCAAACACCGAGATGTTTCCAGTGCCAGTAGAAGGTTAACCAACCAATGGTGTTGAGCATCCAGAACGCAGCTAGATAGAAGGAATCCCATGCTGAGATATCGCAAGTACCGCCACGACCGGGGCCGTCGCAAGGGAAGGCATAGCCGAAGTCCTTTTTATCGGGCATCAGCTTAGAACCACGGGCATCCAAAGCACCTTTGACCAAGATCAAGGTGGTGGTGTGCAGACCTAGAGCGATCGCATGGTGTACCAAGAAATCACCAGGGCCAATTGTCAAGAACAGGGAGTTAGTACCAGCATTGATGGCATCTAACCAGCCTGGCAACCAAACGTTAGCGTAGTTAGGCCATGCTGTGTAAGCAACACTGTCGGGGTTAGATAACAAAGTATCTAAACCGTACAGTACCTTACCGTTAGCAGCTTGGACGAATTGAGCAAATACTGGCTCAATCAAGATTTGCTTTTCAGGAGTACCGAAAGCAACTACTACGTCGTTGTGTACGTACAGACCAAGGGTGTGGAAGCCTAAGAAAAGGGATACCCAGCTGAGGTGGGAGATAATCGCTTCTTTGTGCTTTAACACACGCTCAAGAACGTTACCCTTATTTTGCTCTGGGTCGTAATCACGAACCCAGAAGATTGCACCGTGAGCAAAAGCACCAAGCATCAGGAATCCAGCAATATACTGGTGATGCGTGTACAACGCTGCCTGGGTTGTGTAGTCCTTCGCAATAAATGCGTAGGAAGGCATGGAGTACATGTGCTGCGCTACTAGGGAAGTAATAACACCTAACGCTGCTAAGTGCCATCCCAATTGGAAGTGCAGGGAGTTGTTGTAGGTGTCGTAAATACCTTGGTGAGGTAGGTTAAACGGCCCTTCAACTGGAATACCAAAGAAATTCTTGGCATTCAATGCTTCTTTAAGACTGTGACCAATCCCAAAGTTTGTCCGGTACATGTGACCGGCAACGATGAATAGAACTGCGATCGCTAAGTGGTGGTGAGCGATGTCGGTCAGCCACAAAGCTTCTGTCTGAGGATGGAAGCCACCCAAGAAACTCAGAATTGCAGTTCCTGCACCTTGAGATGTCCCAAATACATGACCGGGAGTGTCAGGGTTTTGAGAGTAAACACCCCAGTTGCCTGTAAAGAATGGTGTTAAACCAGCTGGATGGGGTGGGGTGTTGAGGAAGTTATCCCAACCTACGTGCTGACCGCGAGATTCGGGGACAGCAACGTGAATTAAGTGACCAGCCCAAGCCAATGAACTAACACCAAACAAACCTGCTAAGTGGTGGTTAAGGCGGTGTTCAGCGCTCTTAAACCATGCCAAGCTAGGACGGTACTTGGGTTGTAAGTGCAGCCAGCCAGCAAACAGTAGTACAGCAGCGAATACCAGCAAGAAGACTGAACCGTTGTACAGTTCGCCGTTATTCCGCATACCGATGGTATACCACCAATGGTAGAGACCAGAGTAGGTAATGTTTACCGGATTGCTAGCGCCAGCTTGGGTAAAAGCTTCGATCGCTGGTTTACCGAAGTGGGGGTCCCAAATCGCGTGGGCGATGGGACGGATGTGAAGGGGATCTTTAATCCACTGTTCAAAGTTACCTTGCCAGGCTACGTGGAACAGGAGGCTGGATGCCCACAGGAAGATGATTGCCAAGTGACCGAAGTGAGTTGCGAAAATCTTTTGGTAAAGATTTTCTTCCGTCATGCCATCATGGGTTTCAAAATCGTTGCCTGTAGCGATCGCATACCATATCCGACGAGTCGTCGGATCCTGTGCGAGATCCTGGCTAAATTTCGGAAATTTCGTCGCCATAGGTTTAATAAATCCTCTGACCTTTAGCCATCAAGTATCAGCGTCTAGAGTCCTGAGTTTTGAGTTCTAAGTTCCGAGTTCTCAGCACTTAGCACTCAGCACTCAGCACTCCATAACTGATTGCTACCCTACTGAAAGGATGTGTGCATGGAAGAACGCCCAAGTTGTGGCAATTCCTCCTAAGAGGTAGTGAGCTACCCCTACAGCCCGACCCTGAATAATACTCAAAGCGCGAGGCTGAATAGATGGTGCTACCTTCAGTTTGTTATGCGCCCAAACAATGGACTCAATTAGTTCTTGCCAGTAGCCGCGACCACTGAACAGGAACATCAAGCTGAATGCCCAAACAAAGTGAGCGCCTAAGAACATGAGTCCATAAGCAGATAGCGCACTGCCGTATGAATTGATGACTTGTGTAGCTTGTGCCCACAAGAAGTCCCGTAACCAACCATTGATGGTAATAGCACTTTGGGCAAAGTTACCACCAGTGATGTGAGTCACAGCACCGTCTGCATCTACGGTTCCCCACACATCTGATTGCATCTTCCAGCTGAAGTGGAAAATTACAATTGACAGGGAGTTGTACATCCAGAAGAGTCCGAGGAATACGTGATCCCAACCAGACACTTGACAAGTACCGCCACGACCAGGCCCGTCGCAGGGGAAGCGGAAGCCCAGGTTTGCTTTGTCTGGAATCAGACGAGAGCTACGGGCAAACAGCACACCTTTGAGCAGAATTAGTACAGTGACGTGAATGGTGAAGGCGTGAATGTGGTGAATTAGGAAATCCGCTGTACCCAACGCAATGGGCATCATCGCCACTTTACCGCCAACAGCCAAGATACCGCCGCCAAAGGCATAGCTAACTGGTTCTAGTGCATTGGGAGCAGTGCCACCGGGAGCCAATGTGTGGATATTTTGTACCCACTGGGCAAATACTGGCTGCAACTGAATCCCTGTATCAGAGAACAAGTCTTGAGGACGACCCAATGCGCGCATTGTGTCGTTGTGAATGTAAAGTCCAAAGCTATGGAAGCCAAGGAAAATACATACCCAGTTCAGGTGAGAAATAATCGCGTCACGGTGGCGAAGCACTCGATCGAGCAAGTTATTTTGGTTAACAACAGGATCGTAATCCCGCACCATGAAGATAGCAGCGTGAGCCGCTCCACCAACGATCAAGAAGCCACCAATCCAAATATGGTGAGTGAATATGCACAACTGTGTAGCGTAGTCAGTTGCCAAATATGGATAGGGGGGCATCGCGTACATGTGATGCGCGATGATGATGGTCAGTGAACCCAAGAAGGCTAGGTTTGTAGCCAACTGAGCGTGCCAAGATGTGGTCAGGTTTTCGTAAAGACCTTTGTGACCTTCACCTGTGAAAGGGCCTTTGTGGTTTTCTAGAATCTCTCTAATGCTGTGACCAATACCCCAGTTAGTACGGTACTGATGACCAGCAACAATAAAGAGAACTGCGATCGCTAAGTGGTGATGAGAAATATCAGTTAACCACAAGCCACCAGTTACTGGGTTCAGACCGCCCTTGAAGGTTAAGAAGTCAGCATACTGACCCCAGTTCAAGGTGAAGAAAGGTGCTAAACCAGCAGCAAAACTAGGATACAACTCGGTCAACAAGTCTTTGTTCAAGATGAACTCGTGGGGCAAGGGGATGTCTTTGAGAGCAACGCCTGCATCCAAAAGCTTGTTGGTCGGTGCGGACACGTGGATTAAGTGACCTGCCCATCCCAAGGAACCACAACCTAGCAATACTTGCAAGTGGTGATTCAGCATCGACTCCACATTCTGGAACCATTCCAGTTTAGGAGCGCGTTTGTGGTAGTGGAACCAGCCAGCAAATAAGAATAAGCCTGCTAGTACCAAGCCACCGATGGCAGTGCAGTAAAGCTGGAAGGAGTTTGTAATCCCCCAACCACGCCATACTTGGAACAAACCGGAAGTGATTTGAATACCGTGGAAACCACCGCCAACATCACCGTTTAAAATGTCTTGTCCAACAATAGGCCAAACGACTTGAGCGCTAGGCTTAACGTTTAACGGGTCACTTAGCCAAGCTTCGTAGTTAGAAAACTTCGCGCCGTGGAAAATCATCCCGCTCAACCAGATTGTCACTACGGCTAGGTGGCCGAAGTGGGCTGAGAATATCTTGCGGGATATATCTTCTAAATCGCTTGTATGTGTATCGAAATCATGGGCGAGTGCGTGCAGGTTCCAAATCCATGTGGTGGTTTTGGGACCTCTGGCTAAGGATCTGTCAAAGTGTCCAGGTTGCGCCCATCTCTCGAATGAGGTTGGAACCGGATCGTTATCGACGATTACTCTTGCCTTCTTTTCCTCTCGCTCCGGAGGACTTATTGTCATTTGACCTCCTCTCTTGATAAGGAATGAGGAATCATGAATACCACAAAGTGAACCATTACCGCATACTCAGAATTTCACTGAAGCCGCGATGAAGACCCTATGTGGATAGTTGTTTCTCGTTGAATTATAGAGTCTTCACCTGCACTTTGTTGGAGATATTTTAACAATAATTCAAACTTCGTGGAATATTGCTGAAATTACCGCCCGATCTGCCTTTTAACTTCAAAGTATTTGTCTAAAAGTCAATAGATTAACCATTTTAATTTACAAAGAATAACAATTGGTAAGTTTTATGATTTTGCTGTATACGCTTGGCTTACAGCTTTTATTGTTATTACTTATGAACATTTGTGTCATATTTCCATTGTTGTAAGTAAAAAGCTGTAAAAGGTATGACTTGTTTTAAAATTTACTGGAATAAGTAGGGGATTTGAGGTAGATTTCACCTTTTGGGCTATAGTGCCAGATGGACAGTTTGAGCGAAAATAATCTGTGCAATTGTCGAAGACTATCGCTGGGTACAACGCATGAACTCGTGGCAGAGAAGGGTGTTAGAAAAGCTTCTCCCTGAGAAGTTCCCTATTCTTAAGTGGATAATGACATTGGTGCTGGTATTAAGCTTGACCAGTTGTGGCGAGAAAGCCGATAGCCAGGAAGTATCAACTGGTTATAGAGAAAACCCTCCACAGATTTCTCAAATTTCAAAGCAATTTTCGGAAGTCTCCCCACCATCTGTTATTCAAGCACTGCGTCCAAGTTTGGAAGTTTATCAGCCACAAGTGGCAATTGTGACTCCTAAACCTGATGAAGTTTTCCAAGATAATAAAGTTACAGCCAGTTTTCAGGTTAAGGATCTACCAATATTTAAAGATCCACAATTACAACTGGGGCCGCATCTCCATGTAATTCTGGATAATCAACCTTATATTCCTGTTTACGATCTGAACCAACCCTTGGTTTTGCCAGAGTTATCTCCAGGTACTCATACTCTGCGTGTCTTTGCTTCTCGTCCTTGGCATGAAAGCTTTAAGAATGAAGGTGCTTATGCCGAAACAACATTTCACGTCTTTACTAAAACCGACGACAACAACCCAGATCCCAAGTTACCCCTGTTAACTTACAGCCGTCCTCAAAGTAGCTACGGGGCAGAGCCAATCTTACTAGACTTTTATCTAACTAATGCTCCTCTGCATCTCGTTGATAAGGAAAACACTAACGAAGGATTTAGTGATTGGCGCATCCGCGTCACAATTAATGGTGAAAGCTTTGTTTTCGATCGCTGGCAAGCAGTTTATCTTAAAGGTTTCCAAACTGGTAAAAACTGGATAAAGCTAGAATTTCTCGATAATCAGGGAAATCCTCTCAAAAATGCCTTCAATACGACAGTGCGAGTCATTGACTATGAGCCAAAGGGTAAAGATACTTTGTCGAAAATTGTCAGAGGAGAACTCACAGCAGATGAAGTGCGCGGCATTGTAGACCCGAATTATAAACTTACACCTACACCTACTGTTGAAAAAACACCCCAGATACAACCGAAGTTAGAAAAACAGCCCATTCCTGAAACTGAAGTTCCGAAAGAATCGAAAACACAACCAGAACAACCAAAATTGGAAGTTCCAACGGCTGTACCATCTCCCACCTTATCCCCAACACCACCAGAAATAATTACGCCAACGGTAACGCCGACTCCTGAATCAACGCCGCTACCTGAAAAAGTTACCCCTCAGCCAACTAAACCTAAAGTTGACGGATTTTTTAACCGTCGGGCGAGTAAGACACCTACTCCAGAAGCAACAGTTGAGCCATCTCCTAGTTTGCCACCCACGCTACCAGAGATTATTGAGCCTCCAGCACCAGAAATAATTACGCCAACCCCAGAACCACAGCCAGAGGTAACGCCAACTCCTGAATCAACGCCGTTACCTGAAAAAGTTGCGCCTCAGACAACAAAATCTAGATTCGGTGGATATTTTAAGCGTCGAACGAGCAAGACACCTACTCCACAGGTAACAGTTGTACCATCTCCTAGCTTGCCTCCTACACTGCCAGAGATTATTGAGTCTCCAGCACCGGAAATAATTACGCCAACAACTCCATCGGCTGAATTCTTAGAAAAACAAGTTCAACAGCCATAAAAGACAGGATTTAGCTCTCAATACTGCTCGGGTAAAACATTTTTAACTCGGCATTGGGTTTAGGGAAAAGGTTAAAGGGTAAAGGTTAAAGGTTTTTCCTTTTCTCTTTTCCCTTTAACCTTTAAGCAACAAGTATTGACTTAGCTCTTTATTTGTGAAAATTCGCGTTGTTCAGATACCCGATTTCTTTAAGAAGTCGGGGATATTAAAACTATGCAATAAAAAGTTTCAAAATTTTTGCTTTTGCTGAATCATTAGGGAATTTTAAGTAAGGATGACTTTTATTGCTTGCTTAGGATTAATATGGCTTTTCAGACTCCAGGTTCAGGTTTTTCATCAGCTTACGACGATGTTATCGTTGTACAATCAAGCAGGAAAGGGTGGTTCTCAAAAATTACCAACAGTCTGAGTATTGGTAACAAAATTAAATTTGGATATGGTCTTGCCCTCGGTGTGGGAATTGTCGGAACCACAATTGGGTTAGTGTTTGGCGATCGCTATCAGCAACAGGCGTTGCAAAATCAACAAAATGCCTTTAAAGAACTCAATTTGCTTTATCAGCTTCAAACAAGTATCCTTCAAACCCGGACGCATCAACAGCAACTCATTCCATTAGTGAGAAATCCAAAGCTGTACAAAGAGGAATATCACCACATTACTAGTACACATGCACCTGAAATGAAGCAGGTTTGGTTGGAACTTCAAACATATATAAAAACTGCCGATTATGCGAACCAAAGCCACACTGAGAATATTCCTCTGCTTCTAAAAACTTATGAAGGTGTAACACAAAATTATATCCAGCAACTTGAGGAACTATTTCAGCAACTTGATTTATCTCCTTTGACTGAGAGTAAAATTGCGATCGCTCAAGGACGACTATTGAAGTTTACCAACAGTGAGTTAGCGCTCCAGTTTGATGGTATATCTGATGAACTAGTCACTATAATTAATACCTCTTATCAGGAATTACAAGCAGCAACGGCAACGTTTAAGAGCGCAGCACAAATACGGTTTCAAATTATTGTTGCTAGTATTCTCTTGTCAATAGTAATTGCTAGTGTTTTAGCTTTTTTGACAAGTCGAACCATTACCCGTCCTATCGAAGCACTAACGAATGTGGCGCAGCAAGTCACTAAAGAATCTAACTTTGATCTGCAAGCACCTGTGATGACAACGGATGAAATTGGAATATTAGCTATTGCATTTAACCAAGTTTTGCACAGGGTTAAATGTCTACTGGAAGAACAACAAGCAGCTGCATTTTTCCAACAGCAAACGCAAGAAGCCCAATTGCTCCAAAGTGAGAAAATGTCTAGTTTAGGACGAATGGTAGCTGGCATTGGCCACGAAATTAATAATCCGGTAAATTTTATCTACGGGAATTTAGATCCTGCTATTCAACACGTAGATGATTTATTAACATTGTTACAAACCTATCGCCAAGAAGTGCC
Organism: Nostoc sp. DedVER02; assembly: GCF_034530675.2. NCBI lineage: Bacteria > Bacillati > Cyanobacteriota > Cyanophyceae > Nostocales > Nostocaceae > Nostoc > Nostoc sp. DedVER02. The sequence continues at coordinate 206,660 of NZ_JAVRCP020000006.1, read as the reverse complement.
TATTCCACCTCTAGCGGTACAAGCCCACGCTAATGAAATTGATGCAGAATTTGTAGAAGAAGATTTACCTAAACTTTTGCACTCAATGAAGTTCGGTGCCGATCGCGTCCGCCAAATTGTCTTGAGTTTGAAAAACTTTTCTCGCCTAGATGAAGCAGAAGCCCATGCAGTCAATTTACACGAATGCATTGAGAGTACCTTACTCATTCTCAATAACCGCATCAAAAAAGGCATTACCATTGAGCGCTGCTACAGTGATATTCCTAGTATTGAAGGTTTTTCTAGCTCCCTTTATCAAGTGTTTATGAATATTCTCAACAATGCCCTTGATGCATTGGAGGAACAACATGATAGTCAGGAATACCCACGAATTGCGATCGCTACCGAAGTTCAAGACAAATGGGTAGTTGTGCGTATCGCCGATAACGGTTCTGGTATTGCCCCTGAGACTCAAGAGAAAATTTTTGAAATGTTTTTTACCACTAAAGCCACAGGCGTTGGCACTGGTATGGGGCTTTCAATTAGTCATCAAATTGTAGTCGAAAAACATGGAGGACAACTAACTTGTAAATCTGAGGTGGGTAATGGTACAGAATTTATTATTTCTCTCCCCATTCAAAAGGTGCATTTACCCAAAGACACTCAACAAATAATTACTAATTCGTAATTCGTAATTCGTAATTAAAAAACTGGTCAGAGTAAGATGTTTTTATAGGTGGTAGTCGAGAATGTTATGGTTTTTGGAGTATAAATCCTTATCCATAGCGTAATTACGAATTACGAATTTTCAGCTGTAATTCTTGCGCTAAAGCCTCAACAAAGAGAAGCCCCCCTAGAGGGTTTCCGATATTATCCAACCCAGGACTGTAGCAAGCGATCGCTCCCTCACCTGGTACTATTGCTATCAGTCCACCGCCAATCCCTGATTTCATCGGTAGACCAATTCTGACTGCAAACTCCGCAGAAGCTTCATAAAGTCCACAAATTGACATCACAGCGTTGACAATTCGGCGATTTTGTGAATTTACCAAGCTATTTTCAAAAGCTAGAATTTTTCCTAACAGGGCTAAATCTTCAACTCGCCCTGAAATGCAGCATATTTGATTATAAGTGTCAAGTGCTGTTTCAAGATTTTCTAGATGACCTGTTTCGGCAAGATAGTTTGCGATCGCTTCATTGGCTGTTGAGCGTGTTAATCGCACTGAAGTCAACATCACTTCGTCTAAATGTAGTTGACAACCTGCTAATTGATTCAACCATTGACAAAATAAAAAGGTGCGTTGGCTAGCGTCCTTTCCTGGTAACTTATCAGCGAGGGTGATTGCACCACTATTAATCATCGGGTTGCGGGGACGGCCGCGATCGCTAACTAATTGTTCTAAAGAATTAAAGGGTGCATCTGATGGTTCTACTCCAACCCAGCTAAAAACTGTTTCTGCACCAAAATGTTCTAGCAGATAAAGTAGGGAAAATGTTTTAATCACGCTCATTAGCGGGAAAATACAAGCTGTATCCCCAAAGCTGATGGTTTTCCCTGATTTACAGCAGATATGGACTGCAAACCAACCAGGATTAGCTTTTGCTAATTGCGGAATGCGATCGATAACTCGTCCCTGTTTCGCCTGGATTTTAGCTTGTTGTACCCAAACTGATAACTCTGTAGTAGTTAGTTTATTAAGTCCTTTCAAAGCTGTTAAACCATTTCTAGTTTAAATGAAGCTGTTACTGTTGAGCGGGTTGGTAGCGAACTTGTAAAGTTACAAAAGTTTCTATTCTTTGTTCTCCAGCGACAACAGGCGTGCTAGCTAAATTCATTGGAGCCGCTTTCTGTATTAAGTCAGTCATCTCCATCGCTACTGGCATAGGTGGACGAGCGCCGTTAATTTGAATGCTCACAATTTCCTGTTGCTTGAGTTGCAAAGCACCAAGCGCCGCATCTGCTTGAGAACGAGCATCTTTCGAGGCTGCATCAATTGCCTGCTTTTGGGCAGCAGCTATTGCCTTATCGGATGCTACTAATGTTACACCATCAATTCGCGTAGCTCCGGTTTTAATCGCTTCATCTAGCAACCTACCAATTTTTTCTGGAGGAATTTGGAAGCGTACAAGATTACTTGCAGAATAGCCAATTATTTGGTTGCCATCTTTTGGGCTGTAGCGAGGACTTAAAGTGATACTAGTGGTTTCTAATTTAGTCACATCTTGACGGGCTTTTAATAAGTTAACCACTGCTTGCGATCGCTTAACAAGCTCCTCTTGGACAAGTCCAGATGTTTCACCCTGTACCTGAACGCCTAAACTAACTCGTGCATTTGTTTTGGGAATATCCACCATACCTCTTCCAGAAACCACAAGTGTTTGAGATTGGAATGACACATTTGGTTCAACTCGGCTTTGGCTTTGAGCCGCTTGACAACCTACTAAACTTAACAAACATAAAGCAGATAGCAACCGTGGTAGTGTTTTACCAAAATCGACTTTAAAATTTATCAAAGAATAATACATAACTGTATGAGAAAATTTTCGTGTGTTTCTAATGTGGCACTTGGTCAATTGATAACTGATAACGTTACAGTTTTGGAAACTTAAAAAATTGCCTTGCCTTTTACTATGCTTCCCCGTGTTAGAGCGCCTGAATTACCGCAAAATTACTCTTGGCTCAATACCGATAAACCTTTGTCTCTTAAACAACTTAAAGGTAGAGTCGTAATTTTAGATTTTTGGACATACTGCTGTATCAACTGTTTGCATATCTTGCCAAACCTAAAATATTTAGAACAAAAATATAAAGATAGCCTTACCGTTATTGGTGTCCATTCCGCCAAATTTGACAATGAGAAAGAAACCGAAAATATTCGCCAAGCCATCTTGCGCTACGACGTTGAACACCCGGTTGTAATTGACAGCAATTTTCGACTTTGGGAAGAATATGCTGTACGTGCTTGGCCTACTTTAATAATTATTGATCCAGAAGGTTACGTAATTGGTCAAATTGCTGGCGAAGGAAACCGTGACGCTTTAGACGAGTTGATTCAAAAGTTAATTCAGCAACACCAGGATAAAGGTACGATTAATTTTCAAGAAATTAGCTTGACTTTAGAAAAACAGCGTCAACCATTAATTACACCCCTAGCTTTTCCTGGTAAAGTGTTAGCTACCCAAGCAGGTTTGTTCATTGCTGATTCTGGACATCATCGCCTGGTTATGAGTAGCTTCGATGGTGAAATTCTGCATTTGATTGGTACTGGAAAATCTGGTTTAACTGATGGTGCTTTTCACGAAGCGCAGTTTTTTGCACCACAGGGAATGGCTTATGATGCAGAAAATCAAATTCTTTATGTTGCTGATACAGAAAATCATACCTTGCGGCGAGTTGATTTGAAGCGTCAAGTAGTTGAAGTGATCGCAGGAACTGGTGAACAAAGCCGCAATATTCATCCTCATAGCGGTACTGCTTTAGAAACCGCGCTAAATTCCCCTTGGGATTTAGTGAAAGTGGGAAATACGCTATTTATTGCAATGGCTGGGCCGCATCAAATTTGGGAAATGGATTTAGAAACTAACATCATTAAAACTTATGCTGGTACTGGTGCAGAAGCTTGCATTGATGGTTCACTTACCGAATCTGCTTTTGCTCAACCTAGCGGTATTACTAATAATGGGCAAGAATTATATATCGCTGACAGTGAAGTTAGTTCAATTCGTGGTGTTGGAATTGTAGAACCCTATCAAGTGCGAACCATTTGCGGTAGTGGCGGTTTATTTGATTTTGGTGATGTAGATGGACAAGGTGAAAATGTCCGTTTGCAACACTGTTTAGGAGTTGAATTCGCTCAGAATTTTATATGGGTTGCAGATACCTACAATCACAAAATTAAATTAGTTAGTCCTAGTGGCAATTGTCAAACAGTTTTAGGAGATGGTAGTGCGGATTTACAAGATGGACAAGGTAAGAATAGCCAATTTTTTGAACCTTCTGGATTAAGTGCGATCGCTTCTTTTTTATATATTGCCGATACCAATAATCATGCTATCCGCCGCGTAGATTTGAAGACTCTTGAGGTTACAACAGTAGAATTTATTGGTTTGTGTGCGCCAGATGTTTGTATTCCACCTGATTCATAGTGTTTAAGTATTTTCACTAACTTGATATCAACAAAATTACAGAATAAGCTGGGAGTAAGCTTAAATTACCAAGCTAGTTATGCTCTGAATTGACTCGATTGATATGAATAATAAATTCATTACTCTAGACTGTGATGATGATGTTGTACTCTTGCAGACAGATACTTTTAAAGTTAGCAGATTAAAGGAATTAGTTCGGCAACAGATTTGCAGCAAGTGGGAAAATCATATTGCTTCTGATTTCTTAACTCAAAAAGCTATCACTTCAATTTCTGCATTTTTCCAGCAACTAGCTTTTAATCAAGAAACTATCAAAATAGATGAAATTAAATTTAATTTGGTTACAGATTGCCAGATACTTAAAATTAAAGGTACAGGCTGGCAGAAAGGTAAACTGGAAATTCAAATATATATATCAAATACAACCAAAGATAAATATAAATTTTGTCTTAAATTTTGTCCTTATGAACAAGATGAACCTGAATCGCCTTTAGATGATATCCGTAAAATGATACAAGCAGAAACAACATGAATACCATCCTCCACATCACCAAACGCCAACAATGGGAAGACGCGAAAATACTCGATAGCTATCGCGCTGATTCGCTAGAGAGTGAAGGTTTTATACATTGTTCAAAGTCAACGCAAATACTTAAGGTTGCACAGAGATTTTTTAATAATCAAAAAGAATTGGTACTATTGTTTATTGATTCTGAGAAAGTACAAGCTGAAATTCGTTATGAAGAGGCTGAAATTGGCGAGTTATTTCCTCATATTTATGGTGAGTTAAATATTGAAGCTGTGTATCAAGTGATTGATTTTGAAGCTGGGGAAAATGGTTTATTTGAGTTGCCGCAAGAAGTTATAAATTTAGAAGAATAACGAACCGCCAAGGCGCGAAGAGGGAAAATGATAAGTCAAGGGTTTGAGGTAGGTGTATATTGATAAAATGGCGTTATTTTTGGATTTCTAGCTAATGGCTAGGGCTTTGCTACATCCAATTTGGTAAAATTCCTTTTCGCTCATCTCTAATTTGAGTAAAAATGAAGTTATTTAACAACTAACATCCTATGGTTACTCTTCAACTCAGCCAAATTCGAGTTCCACCGGGGCAAAGGATAATATTGGAGGATGTTAGTTGGCAGGTATTTGAAGCAATCCTCAAGGAGTTGGGAGAACATCGTAGAAATCGAGTAGCATACAGCCAAGGAACACTAGAAATCATGGCTCCATTACCAGAACATGAGCGAACTAAGGTAATCATCGGAGACTTGGTGAAAGCTTTGCTAGATGAACTCGATCTAAATTGGGAATCTTTAGGTTCAACTACCTTTAAGCGGAAAGATACAAGTGTAGGTATTGAACCTGATGATTGTTTTTATATTCAAAACTATAAGCTAATGATTGGGAAAGACAAAATCGACTTAACAGTTGATCCTCCTCCTGATTTAGCGATTGAAATTGATGTCACTTCTAAAACCCAAATTAGTGCCTACGAAGCGTTGAAAGTACCTGAAATTTGGCGATATGAAAACAAAAACCTAGAAATTAGCTTGCTGCAAGGTGAACAATATGTGCAGTCTCTCATAAGCCCCACATTTCCTGCTTTTTCGATGATAGAACTTATTCCTCGGTTTGTGGAAATGGCACAAACTATAGGAATGAGTTCAACACTTAGAGTATTTCGACAATTGGTAAGACAACAAATACAAAATAGCGAAAGCAAATAGAATTCGCGGGTACAAAAATTCTTGTCCGCTAAGGTAAAATCAAGGTTTTGCCTGGGTAGACGCGATTTATAACGCCCTTTTAAAGTATTTCGCGCTTTACTTAAAGAAGGGGAATTAATAATCTAGAGTAATTGTGACCGAATTTAATTTACAAATCCAAGAAAATAGCGATCGCTTCTCTTCTAATATAGAGAATGAAGTACCTAGCTTACTTCCCTCCAGTAATACGATACACTGCACCGACACTAAAGGCGATCGCCTCGACCGTTTCCTTTCCCAAGAATTACCTGATTTATCCCGTTCGCGCATCCAACAGTTAATCGAACAGGGTAATGTCCAACTTAACGATAAAGTTTGCACTTCCAAGAAGATCAATGTCAAGCTAGGCGATCGCATCACTCTGGAAATACCAGAAGCACAACCCCTAGAATTGCTAGCAGAAAATATCCCTTTGGATATTCTCTACGAAGATGACCAATTACTCATTCTTAACAAACCCGCAGGTTTAGTTGTCCATCCCGCACCCGGTCATCCAGATGGCACACTGGTAAATGCTTTGTTGGCTCACTGTCCCAATTTACCAGGAATTGGCGGAGTCCAACGTCCGGGAATTGTCCATCGATTGGATAAGGATACAACGGGAGCGATTGCGATCGCTAAAACAGAAGTTGCTCATCATCATCTACAAGCACAACTCAAAGCAAAAACTGCACGTAGAGAATACTTGGGCGTGGTTTACGGTGCGCCAAAACTTGAAAATGGCACAATTGACTTACCCATTGGTCGCCATCCACAAGACCGCAAGAAAATGGCTATTATGCCTATTGAACAAGGCGGACGGTCTGCCGTCACTCATTGGCGAGTACTAGAACGCCTTGGTAACTATACATTAATCCACTTCCAACTAGAAACAGGACGCACCCATCAAATCCGCGTCCACAGCGCTAAAATGGGTCATCCCATTGTCGGCGATCCAGTTTATAGTTCTGGTCATTCAGTGGGCGTAAACTTGCCCGGTCAAGCACTCCACGCTTGGCGACTAAAATTGCAACATCCCATCTCTGGCGAGATGATTGAGGTGACAGCTACACCTCCCACCCAATTTACAAAACTTTTAGAGATGTTAAAAAGGCGAACTGCACCTTAAGCTGAAACTAACCCCATTTTACAGACATTGGCCATTGAGAAAAAAACCATACCCAATTCCCAATTCCCAATGCCCATTAACAACTAGCGTGCATCAGACATGGGATACAGTCTGTTCCACTAGTTATACCTAAATGAAACTCCTACATAACCCAAGACTCATGCACGCTATAAAAATATCAAAGCGATGTACTAGACCGCCGCCGACCAAAAATTGTTACTTAATTCCAGCTAACTGGCGATAAGGTACAGACTTTTCGATATCGATGTTGAATGACGAGATTCTTTGTGGCGTATTGCCAGCTGCATTGACACTTTGTGCCATAGACAAAAATAGAGCCGGATCGCCAGCCTTGGGTTTTTGCTCTTGTGGAAGGAATCTGCGTACTTCGACCTGCCAAATGATTTGGGGGAAACCCAGTTTAGCGCGGTGGTAATCTTCGTATCGAGGAGATTTGATGTTGAATGGCAACTCACCTGTAGACTGAGATGGTAGTATCCGACGGCGCTGATAAGGCACTGTAGAATATCCAAAATTGCTCAGGTACTCTTCAGTGTTGAGAACTTCATCAACAAAGCCTACAATACCCTTGGTAGCGACTACAATTGACCAAGCGATTTTTTCGCGCTCGTTGTATGGGTCGCGTCCTAGAACGCGCTGAATTACTTGCTCAACAAAGCGGTAATTATTGTTGAGGTCGTAAAAGCTTTTCTTAAAGGTATTGGAAAGCACTAACCCACGAACAAAGTCCCGAACAGTAATTTGTCCATTACGGAGTTGAGACTCTAAATATGTTTCGCGATCGGCAGCAAAAGCATAAAAGAAAAGTTGACGATATGCTGCTTCGATCAAATCGCCTAAATCTGATGGAGACAGGATATTGTCTGTAGTAAAAATCCTGGGCTGTTCATCGCCTGGTACTTCATATCCAGCTACACGCTGATTTTGACTTGAAGGTTCATATTCTAACAGAGGAATTGACATTCTAAAGCCTCCATGTTCTTAATCAAAGTTAACAACTTTAAATCACATATTAAGGGAGTAGTTGTATCAGAACCTCAGATTCTGATAAAATTTCACGAAACTTAACTAAGAGTGATTTCAGTATTTGGTAGCAAAAACGATTAATCGTGAGCGATTCAACTCATAGTGAATCAATAAAAGTAATGCAACTTAGTGCAACTTCCAGCTTAATAACTACAAATGATTAAAAAGTTTTGTTCACATATTTTAGATTAGAAGATTAGGTTTCACTTTTTTTAACTGAAGCAACAATATTTAACATTTAGCAAAAGAAATTAACGGGGATTGGGGATTGGGCATGAAGAAGAGACAAGGGAGAGACTTATTCAATAATTCCCCCTTGTCCCCCTGCCCCCTGCCCCCTGCCCCTTGTCCCCCTGCCCCCTGCCCCCTGCCCCTTGTCCCCCTGCCCCTTGTCCCCTGCCCCCTGCCCCCTGCCCCTTGTCCCCTGCCCCCTGCCCCCTGCCCCCTGCCCCCTGCTCTCTGCCTTCTCAACAATGACCTATCCAAAATTCCAGGGGATCTATGGTTGATTTACAGTAAGGCCAGCTACGTAAAATTGCTTCCATTCCTTCTTCCCAGTAGGGTGGTTCTAATCCCAGTCCTAAACATAGATGGGATAGGATGTTAGCAAACTGCTGATTGTGACCAAAGTCTCCTAGATGAGCATGAGCATATTCATGGACGACTACACCAAACCAGTCTTTAGGTGCAACTCGACCGACATCTACCAGAATAGTGATGGGATTTGTGAGAATATTGCACAGCCCGTCTATACCAAAAGATTGAGCTATGGGAACTGCAAAAATTTGGATGTGGCGACGCTCTTGTGGATGAAAACACTCATGACAAACTTGTAAGTAAGCGTTGATCTGAGCATTAACGGTGTTAATATTTTCGCCAATCCAAGTGCAAATGGGGATGCGATCGCGCAGGTTATCGAACACATCCACCATCTCTGGCTCTAGGGCTAGCCCCTGCACCCGGCGCAGATAATCTTGCCCACGAATAAAAGCATCACTCTGCTTGAGATAATTCACCAGCCCAAAACTGAATAAAATTGTTTTTTTTCTAGAGTATCCTGCCCTTGTGCAGATGTTACTTGTTCTGTGTTGGCAGCCTCAGCAGAACCTTCAATGCGGGTTTCACTACAAAACGATGCCGTGCTGAAGCCACCAAAGCGTTTCACTGTACTGGTTCGCAGTCGCATATTTGGACTGGCAAACCAGAACCTCTCAATGGAACTCATTGTTTCATATTCGGTTGTCAACACTAATCCGTCTTCATCATCCATGTGAAAAAGACCGACTACAGGCACGATTTCGGCGTAACCTCTTTCACGCAATAATTTACCGGCTCTAGGGTTATCTCTATCAGGCACGATCGCAAATATAGTTTTTCCCTGATGGTTCTCTTCATTTTCTCTATCCCAAGCCATTGTACCTAGCCAACGCACACGCGATCCACCTACTGATAGGCTGGGGTCGATTTCATGATACTTGCACAGTTCAATGATTTCTGGATGATTCGCTTCTAGAGTTTCTACCTCTATATCCGATTCTCCCGTCTCTGAGCGCTTGAACGCCAGGTGATGAGTTGCCCGTTGCGATCGCCACTTACCAGCACTTAGCTGAAAAAACTCCATTGCGTCTATCAATCTTCTGACTCCTACTTATGACTCCTGCGGATGATGTTATGCGTGTTTTTTCTTTTTACAGTTATTGCTATATAAACATTCTAAACCTTACAGCGATTAGCGATCGGCTTCAACAAACTCTCTACAAAGGGTGAGATGGAGATGCTATTACCAAATTGTAAACTTTTATGAGCGTGATTAATTATGGCTTGACAATGTAGACAATTTAATATCCCAGTGCTAAACTAGTAGAAAGCGATCGTCTTCACACTAGCAGTAAAAACAAATACCTTCGATTCAGTCAATCAGAGGAGTGAATGATGGATTTTCCAGTCGAACTAACCTTAGAACAACAGTTTCGCTTACAGAACTTGAAAGACCAGGTAAAGAATTTGAGTCAACAAGAAGCTCAGGAGTTTTTATTAGAAGTTTTACGGCAGATGATGGTAAAAGATAATTTGGTCAAACATCTCCTAAAACAAGCTTGATCGAGCAGAAAAAAGAATATCTTTTCCTTAAGACTTACGCATTGGCAGAATTCCATTAAAATGCGTAAGTCTTAATTTTTTGGGGATTGCGAAGAGGCAGGGAGCAGGGAGCAGGGAGCAGGGGGCAGGGGGAAATAACCAATTCCCAATGCCCAATGCCCAATTCCCAGACCCAAGATAAATATTACAGATTATTACTTTGTCTCTCATAGTAAAGACTAGGGCGCTATCGATCCCCTATGTTTTTGTTTGGCTACTCACAGTTGATCTGATTGAGAACAGGCCAGAAATAATATCCGCCATTTGTGAATATTAAGGAGAACTCATGGTTCTTGATGCTTTTTCCAGAGCTGTAATTGCGGCTGATGCCAAAACCGCTCCTATCGGTGGTGCTGACTTAGCAGCCCTTAAGTCTTTCATTGCTGAAGGCAACAAGCGCCTTGATGCTGTGAATGCGATCGCCAGCAATGCTAGCTGTGCAGTTTCGGATGCGATCGCTGGGATTGCTTGTGAAAACACAGGTTTGCTGCAAGCTGGTGGTAACTTATACCCCACCCGCCGGATGGCTGCTTGCTTACGTGATGCTGAAATCGTTCTGCGCTACGTAACTTATGCACTATTGGCTGGTGATTCTTCCGTATTAGACGATCGCGCTTTGAACGGTCTGAAAGAAACCTACACAGCTTTGGGCGTACCTACTGGATCTTCAGTTCGCGCTTTCCAAATCCTGAAGGCTATCAGCGTCGCTCACATCACCAACACCAATACTGAAGCTAACGCTGGCAAAAGATTCCGTAAACTGGAAACTCCTCAAGGCGACTGCTCTGCTTTAGCTGCTGAAGCTGCTAGCTACTTCGATCGCGTTATTTCTGCTCTGAGCTAATTGCTAATTCCTTACGGCTAAAGCCTATTAGTCAAGCCAACTGAAATTAAAACTCGATCAAATCAAATTTGGAGTATAAAAAGCAATGAAATCAGTTATCACTACGGTTATTGGATCTGCTGATGCAGCAGGTCGTTTCCCAACCTCCTCCGATCTAGAATCCGTTCAAGGTAGCATTCAGCGTGCTAGCGCCCGTCTAGAAGCTGCTGAAAAGCTCGCTTCTGGTATCGATAACGTAGCTAAAGAAGGTTATGATGCTGCCTTTAAGAAATATCCTTACCTGAGCCAAGAAGGTGAAGCTGGCGACACTCAAGTTAAGAAAGACAAGTGCCTCCGCGACATCAAGCACTACCTACGCTTGATCAACTACAGCTTGGTTGTGGGCGGTACTGGCCCTCTGGATGAGTGGGGTATTGCAGGCGCTCGTGAAGTTTATCGCTCTTTAAATCTGCCCACTGCTCCCTACGTTACCGCGTTGACTTATACTCGCGATCGCGCTTGTTCTCCTCGTGACTTGTCTCCTCAAGCATTGGTTGAATTCCGCGCTCTTCTCGACTACGTAATCAACTCCCTTTCATAGTAATCGGATTTGACTAGACGTAGACGAGCGATCGTCATACTCTAAAACTCAGGGACTCTCAATCTGTTGCTTTGCCTGTATGTGGTTGAGCGATCGATCAAGAGTCCCTTAGTTGTCAACTAATTCGTAATTCGTAATTCGTAATAATACTCGCTACCGTTACATAAACGTAATTCATGATTTCCCTTGAGGGATTTCAACCAAGAAATTTTCTTTTATGACCATAGATTCTCTATTTGAACAGTTGAAACACCCCAACCCCAATCTCCGGGAACGAGCTATGTGGGAACTGGCTGAGGTTCGGGATGAAAATACTATTTCTCGCCTGATGGATATTTTGGATGAAGAGGATGTAACTTACCGTCGTGCTGCTGTTAAGGCACTGGGTGCTATTGGTACTGATGCTGTCCCATCATTGGTAGATTCATTACTAAATAGCGAGAATGCAACTATTCGGGGTAGTTGTGCTAAGGCTTTGGCACAGGTTGCTGCTAACCATCCAGATGTTCCTTTCCCGAATGAAGGCTTAGAGGGATTGAAAACAGCACTCAACGATCAAAATGCCGTTGTTTATATTGCATCAGTAATGGCGCTGGGTGAAATTGGTTCTCCTGCCTTTGAGATTTTAGCTGAAGCTTTAAAAACAATAGATAATGTTGCGCTAGCTGTGGCGATCGTTAATGCACTGGGTTCGATGGGTGATATCCGGGGAGTGGAAGTATTGAGAGCATTAACTAATGATGAATCTGCTGATCCCTATGTTCGTGAATCAGCAGTGAGTGCTTTGCCCCGATTAGATCAGGTGATTAATTATAAAGGAAGGTAGCGATCGCTATCCCAAGAGGACGAATAGATTAAATGAACAGACTGGGTGTTACCTTGAAATAATCTCCAAGTGCTTTAGCTTGTGCCTTACTAATCGACCGCTTTCCATTCACAATTTCTGATACTACGCCACTCGACCCGATGATGTTTACCAAGTCAGCTTGGCGGGTGTTACTAACTTCCATAATGTGTTGGAGAATTTCATGCGGTGCAGATTTATCCATTGGATAATTCTCTGCTTCATACGCTTCAATCAAAATTACTATAAGCTTATGCAAAGCTTTCTCTTTTGGAGTCCGGTTCTTGCAAAACGTTAGACGCTCTGCAACAGCTAGGGCGCTATTATACTCCTCTTCTGTCTCAATTACCTTGGGAGCAACTTCACTTAGTAGACGACTATAAGTAACTTGGTCAAAAGTACAGTTCATTACCAAGCATCTTCCTCTAACTGTCTCTCAATTTGAGAAATCGCCAACTCAATCACCGCCTGAACTCCTGCTTCGTCTTCTTTGCTTAATGCGGCTTGTAGGGGTTCTAAAGCAGTGCGATCGCCAATTTTCATTAATGCTAGAGCCGCCGCTTTTCGAGTCTCCCAATCGGGATGATGCAGTAATTCTACCAAATTAGGAATTGCTGGTTGATAAGCCAGGCTGCCCAAAGCAGATGCCGCTTCACACCGTACCATTAAGGATGAATCTGTGAGGGCGTTTACCAGGATTTGAAATGCTCCCTCTTCAATGCCTTCTTCAGCAATTTTAGCGATCGCACCTACCACCGCAGCCCGAACATCAGCCGAGTCTGAGTTAATCTCTCGATATAAATGCTCCTTTGCCTCTGCCCCAATAAATCCCAGCGCCCATACTGCATGACCTTTGGCGCTTTCTGGATACTCTGTTGATGCTAAGATTTGCAGCAATGCTGGTACAGCTGCCTCACCGATTTTGGCCAGCCCTCCCACCGCCGAGGTTTTAACCACCGTATCTTCGTCATTTAAGAGGGCATTAACCAAAGTGGGAACTGCGATCGGATCGGCAATCAGTGTCAGGGTTTTGGCGCTGGCTCTGCGGACAACTGGGTTTGGGTGATTTGCTACAGCTTCCATCAACAAAGGGGTCGCCGGTTTCCCGACTTTACCCAACGCCTCTGCAAAACTCAACCGAATCATCCCCCGTGAGTCTCCCATACTCTCAATCATCTGCTTGAGTAGCTCTTGGTCATCAGGGTTGAAGGAGTTTAAGCCTAATTGCTCATTGACTGCTGCTAGTATTGCATCAGTTTCTGCCTGAGAGAGATTTAACGAATCCTCCCCGGATTGAGTTTTGGAGTCGAGCATGTGACTTATAGCTAAATTATCAAGATGATTACTAGTTGCTGGCGCTCAGGGCAGCTTGCTGATTACGGAGTTCTTGAAGGGCAGAATCAATCTTGGCAAGCTCAGGCTCCAGTTGTGCCATAACATTTACTCTCATCAACTTAGCCCGTTTTGCTGTTTCTGTAGTTTCTTGAACTAGACGTTCCCGATATAGTTCAAGTTCTGCAATAACTTCGGCAACATCTTGAGAGGTTATCTTATCGGTTGTTGTGAATTCTGAGGTTTCATCCATAACTTTTGTTTCCTAAATGCGTATTTATATGAATTATGTGTAGTTAGTTTTCGACTATCGTTTGCATTTGGTTACTCGCTAAAGATCTGCACTTATTAAATGCATAAAATTGAACTATTGGCAAGAGTTAACTAACTAATAGCTGACACATGCATATATTCTGATCTTCTCAGATCGCGTTACCACTGGTAAAGGTTTTTGATAGAAATCTTCAAAAGTTGAACCCGACTACAGTTTTTAATTTAAGTTATGATAAATTTTCTGGGCTTTTTAGGCTAAAGTGCGTAGGCGTATCGCGTTAATATAATTTACCAATGTAAACACGGAAATCTATGTAATGATTGCCAATCCTTGTCTCCAAGCTATAGTAGAAGCTCCGTCATATAAGGGTGAGCAACTATGGCCGTGGACTGTTGCAGACTATAAACCTTTCTCACGCATTCAGTTATATAGTGAAATGACGGATTGGGAAGTTGGTTTAATATTTGCCCAACTGGTAGATTACAACAGTTTACACAATGAGGGTAATGCTAACGATGTTCTATATCGAGTTATTGAGTCCAAGAAATTGATTTTGCCAGGAGGTCTTCAAGTTAGGTCTACTGCTGATAAATTAATCTATCCCAGTTGCTGTTGTGGTTTAGAAGAGTGGCGGGAGTGGTTGGATTTTTTGGCCACAGGGCGATCGCCTTGGCTTGGTCACGATCCAAGCCCTTGGATTGAAATGGTGAATGGTTTTGTTCGTGTATGGTCAGATGGAGGAATGGATTCAAAAGGCCGTGGATTTCATCTTGATTTTGAGCAATCCACCTTCAAGACGGAACTGAGAAAAGTGCAGCATGACTTGAGTACCTTCCTAATAAAAATTGAGGACTGGGCAAATGGTATTGGGTTTCCAGAACCTAACAAGCTATCTTCTAAGTTTGACGAATGCTTTGCTATTTCACATAAATGGTCAAAGAAATAGTTACCAACTGCTTAACTAATTCGTAATTAAATTCTGAATTACGAATTACGAATTACGAATTACGAATTACGAATTATTTAAGATGTTTCCTCTAGTGGGAAAATATCTCCTCGTAAGTAAGATTCAAAGTTTTTCTTAAAGTATTGAATGCTAGTGACATTCGGCTCATCACTTTCTGTTGGTGTGAATTCATAAATTGGTACTTTTTTCCTTACCAACTCGACCAAGCTGGGATGAAGCTGCTCAAAAGAATCTACTCTAAATATTGTTGTTTCAAATCTTAATTTAGCTGGATGAGAATATCCTAACTTCATCCAGGGCATCCAAGGACAGTCTCTCGCCCATTTAGCAGGAGGGACTTCAGTCGCATCGGGTCGGCAAGTATTTGATATAAAGTACTCAACTCCCTTAAATTTTTCTCCAGGGCAATAATCTGAATATTTACTATCTCCTGCTAACGGATGTGGATATTCTAAAGGAATTTCCATAACCGAGGTAATATATCCCTTACCTTTAGGTATAAGAAATTTCTTTGGCTTGACTGACCCTTGGACAATGCGGTTAGCAATGTGAACTACTGGTACTGGCTGACTCGTTGTTGGTGACTGCCAAAAGTGCAGAATTTCTTGTGTGTCAGGATCGCAAAATAAACCCAACTCTCTATTGATGCGATACCCAACTTCGCCGTGTTCGGGATCGGGTTTGAGAAATACTTTAGTAGCATTCATCCCAATAATAGAGAACAATTTTTCTTTTGGCTTATCTGGTGTTTCTTGCCACGAAATCTCTCCAGACCAGTTGTAATAAAGCTGTAACCCATGATTTTTTCTGTAAAAATCGAGGTTATTAAATTCGTAGTCTTCTAAATAATCATTCATATAGGATTACTATTTTATTTTTGAACGAACTTATGTATTGTAGAGTGTGTTAGAACAAAGTTCGTAACGCACTATTATCAAGGTTTGATGCCGTACTCTCCGCGCTCACATCCTACGGATATTTTCTCCAAATCAAACCGGATTCCTATATCTGTTTTTATCATCCTCAAATGGCTGCGTAAATGCAAAGTAGCCGTTAGACATTGCAATTCTTATTTACTAGACAGTAAGCAGATTTTATTTTGACGTAAACTTCGACTTAACTATTTTAGTCATCTAATGTCTAATGCCCAATCCCTAGTACGATAGTAAATATGACCTCTGAGCAATTATCCAAGAGCCATTTACAGATCAATGGATAAACGTTTTTTTAAAATGTTTGGGCTAACAGAAGATCAAGCGATCGCAATTATCGATACACCATTAGAACAACTCGAAGACGCTTCTGATAAGTATATTGCTGTTTCCCATTTAATTAACTATCCCACTGAACAATCGATCGCAGCTTTGGTACGAGCGATTGAAACCAGTAACCCTGATGAGTTAGATCATCGCATTGTCCGACGCAAGGCTGTGGAAAGTTTAGGGCGATTGCAAGCTGAATCAGCTTTACCTGTAATTCGGCAATGTCTTAAAGATGATGATATTTATACTGTTGAGAATACCGTGTGGGCGATCGGGGAAATCGGCACTAAAGATCCAGAAATTCTTGAAGAAGTGGCGCAACTACTGGATAAACCAGGTCAAATATATCGAGTTATTATTCACACTTTAGCTAATGCTGATTATCAGCCGTCTTTAGAACGTGTAAATAAATTTACTAAAGCAGAAGATGAACCTACCCGTAGTGCTGCGATCGCTACAGTTTGTCGTTTCACCGGTGACTACTCCCAAATCACTGAGGTGATGGCGCTGCTGCAAAGTTCCAGCGTTAATGCACGGCGCGGTTGCATTCAAGATTTGATTGATGCACGCTACTACAAAGCCATCCCAGAAATTGCCCGTTGTCCTGTATCTCTGGTGTTTCGGCTGCGAGGTTTGCGAATGCTTTTGGATGCAGGCGTTCCTAGTGGTGAAATTACCTTTGCAGAAATTCAACCTTATTTAGAACAAGTACTTTACGATCATCCCAACGACCTTGATTTAGTACATGAGTATGATGCAACCCCTGTACTAGATTTTGTCATTAACGAACTCTACGAAACCGATTTTGGACGTTGCTATTTAGCGACAAAAACCTTACTAGATATCTATGCAGAAGAAGCACCCCAAGCACTTTTAACAACTTATCTAGACAAAGCATATAACGATTATGGCGCTCATTATCATGTAATGAAGCTTTTCGGTTGGTTGAAATATGCTCCCGCCTACGATTTGCTAGTAGAAAATCTGCATAACCGCGAACCGCAGTTTCAGAAATCTCGCGCGGCGTGTGCGATCGCTCTTGGTGAATTGGGTGATGTACGCGCAATTCCTGAAATCAAAATTTGCCTCAATACCCCAGTTTGGGATTTAAAATACGCTTGTTTATTAGCGCTAGATCGTTTAGGAGATTCTTCTGGTCGGGAAATTTGCGTTAATGATGCTGATTGGTTGATTAGGGCGAAAGCAACAAGTATTTAATAGTTAGGAGTTAAGAGTTAGGAATTGTATCAAGTCTAAATATTATCGATGCAATGGCATTGTTAGTCGATACATTGGCACTGTCAGTTGATGCAATGGCATTGTTAGTCGATACATTGGCACTGTCAGTTGATGCAATGACGTTGTTAGTCGATACATTGGTACTGTCAGTTGATGCAATAGCATTGTTAGTCGATACATTGGCACTGTCAGTTGATGCAATGACGTTGTTAATCGATGCAATGGCATTGTTATTCAATACATTGGCATTGCAAATTAAAATACTTTTGTGTACGCCGTCGCTTTACAAGCTCTTAGAGGTTGTTTGAAAAGTATTTCGCTGTGACTTTAGGGTTTTTGAGACGCGATAAATCGCCGTCTCTACAAGTGTTTTGGTCTTATATGAACTGTATTGCCCCTAACCCCCTTAATCACCCTGATGTATTGGGGGGAAACCGGAAAATCCAGTTCCTTCCCCTTTATAAGGGGAGGGTTAGGGTGGGGTAAAACCTGTGTTCTTCAGCTATTTTCAGACTTGTGTGTACACCGTAGCCTTAAAAGGGGGGAACCGGAATCAAAGTCTCCCTTTTTAAAGGAGATTTAAAGGGATCGTAGCTCAGGACTTGCTACTCTTCACTGCTTCGTTTAACACTAACTCTGGTTGTGGTGTTTCCTCTTCTTCTGGCAAACCGTAGATTGACCTGTACAACTTCACGTACTCTTTAGCAGATTGATACCAACTAAAATCTTGACTCATGCCGCGTTTTTGTAGTTCTTGCCATTGCGGTTTGAAACGGAAGCCTTCCCAAGCCCGGATCATACAAGTGAAAAGGTCTAGCGGTTCATAGCGGTCAAAACAATAACCGGTGCCTGTGGCATTTTCAGGATCGTGATGGCTTACGGTATCAACTAATCCACCTGTGCGGCGAACAATAGGGACAGAACCGTAGCGTAAAGACATCATTTGACTAATACCGCAAGGTTCAAAACGACTAGGCATTAAGAAAGCGTCAGTACCAGCGTAAATGCGGCGAGACAGGGCATCGTTATACAGTAAGTAAGTTGCCATGCGTCCGGGAAAGCGGGATGCTAATTCCCACATCTGAGTTTCATAGTAGCGATCGCCTGTTCCCAGCAAAACAAACTGTGCATCTGTATAAGATAGGAAGCGATCCAAGATTTGTAATATCAAATCAATGCCTTTTTGTTCTACTAATCGGGTTACAATCCCAATAAAAAAGGCTTTGGAGTTAACTTCTAATCCTACTTCTTGTTGCAAAGCAATTTTATTAGCTTTACGTCTTTCTAAAGTATCAGCAGTAAAGGTTTGCTCAATGTATTTGTCATTTTCAGGATTATAAACTTCAGTATCAATACCGTTAATAATCCCAGATAACTTACCGCTAATAAAAGACAGCAAACCTTCTAATGTTTCACCATAAGTTGCTGTTTTGATTTGTTCAGCATAAGTAGGCGAAACTGTATTTACTTTATTGGCAAATTGCACTGCTGCTGCCATTGTATTGTGTCCTTGCATATACCAGGGACACCAAGTAATTTTCTCTAAATACCAACGCCACGGCCCTTGATAAGCCAGGTTATGAATGGTAAAGACTGTGGTGATATCAGGATCTTGGTGCATCCACACGGGAATCATCCCTGTATGCCAATCGTGACAATGGATAATTTCTGGTTTCCAGTAATTCCAAGCAAACTCGGCTGCACCGTTAGCAAATAATGTGAACCGCCAATCTTCATCATCTCCAGAATAGATGCGGCGCGGCATAAAGGCCGGATGTCCAAATAAGTACAAGGGAACATCAGTACCAGGTAGAACACTTTCATAGACTGCAAAGTGCTGGAACATGGCATCTCCCCACCAGATGGGTTCTTGGGGAATTTCCATTTTGTCTGGCAGGAAGCCATAGTAAGGCAAGAATATCCGCACATCATGCCCCATTTCTCTCAGGAATTTGGGTAATGCCCCAACAACATCACCCATTCCTCCTACTTTGGCAACGGGTGCTGCTTCTGCTGCAACAAATAGAATCCGCATGGTAATTTTTGCTTCCCCGATTCTGTCTAGAATTGTCCAGTTCACTCTGCGATCGCACGCGACCAACGCAATTTTTCGCGTTTTTGGTGCAACGGCGATCAATTCTTATCTAATCACATCGGCTTGCCCAATTGCTTAGGAACCGCGCTGAATTACCGCAAAAATTTCTGATAAAATTTCTTCTGCTCCCTGTTTCCGTAATACTTCTGCTAGTTCTGTGCCTAGCGCTTCGGCATTGTTGGCAATTCCTGTGACGGTATCTTTTACCAGCTTTTGACCATCTATACTGGCAACTATGCCTGTTAAAGTCAAAGTTTCACCAGATACTTCTGTATTTACACCGATGGGTACTTGACATCCGCCTTCTAAAGAGCGTAGAAAAGATCGTTCAGCGAGACAGCGATCGCGTGTTGCGGGATGTTCGATGGCTTTGAGTAGAGATAGCAATTCACTATCATCAGCACGGCATTCTATTCCTAAAGCACCTTGTCCAACTGCGTGGAGGGAGATTTCATTAGGAATAATTTGATGAATGCGATCGCTCATTTCCAATCTTTCTAATCCTGCGGCTGCCAAAATTAGGGCATCATATTCGCCTGCATCTAGTTTTGCCAAGCGTGTAATTAAGTTTCCCCGGACATCTTTAAAAGTAAAGTGGGGAAAGTTGTGGCGTAACTGTGCTAACCGCCGCAGCGAAGATGTCCCAATTACCGCACCTTCGGGTAATGTATCGATTTGTTTATCTTTGTGCTTTTCATGCACAACTAATGCATCGGCTGGATTTTCTCGTTCAGTAATTGCTGCCAGTGTTAACCCTTCTGGCAAGTTAGTCGGCAAATCCTTGAGGGAATGAACTGCAAAATCAATCTCATGATTGAGCATTCCAACTTCAAGTTCTTTAGTAAAAAGTCCTTTATCGCCAATCTTAGCTAATGCTACATCCAAGATTTTATCGCCTTGGGTAGACATGGTGTGGACTTCAAAAGTGATATCAGGAAAGCTTTTTTGGAGTTGCGCTTGTACCCAATAAGTTTGAACTAGAGCAAGTTGGCTTTTGCGCGAACCGATCCGAATAGTGCGTGGAGGACTAGAAACAACTGAAGTCATAAAACAATATAATATCGCAGGCGATAAATTCACTTTTATCTAGACTACCGTAGTCAGGGACTCATACTAATTTTGGGGTTTGAATTTTGGATTTTGGATTACAATTCTTTACCAAAAGCTGGTTTCAGCAATCTCGAACAATACTACTGAGTACAGCATTCGATTAATTTTTATAGGATTATTATTTGATTTTTGAACGAAATTAGGTATTTTAGAGCAATACGCTTGGGTTAAGGCTAAAAACTAAAACTAGCGTAAGTTGGGTTGAGGAACGAAACCCAACATTATCAAGGGTTTGATGCGTTACGCTGTCGCTAACACATCCTACTATTCTGGCGTAGGTTGGGTTAAGGAACGAAAGCCAACGTTATTAAGAGTTTGATGCGTTACGCTGTCGCTAACACATCCTACTGGCGTAGGTTGGGTTGAGGAACGAAAGCCAACATTATCAAGGGTTTGATGCGTTACTGAGTACAGCATTCAATTAATTCATAACGAATTAAATTTGGCAATACCCTGCAATGTTAATGCGTCGGGTAACAATGCCATTGCATCGAGCAACGATGCCAATGTATCGGGCTGCAATGCCATTGCATCGGGTAACAATGCCAATGTGTCGAGCAACAATGCCAATGCATCCTCTTGCATTAAAAACGCTACGCTTTGATGCAAAAGACGGGAGGCGACAGAAGCTTATGGGCTTTACAAGCGTGTCATTCGTTTCTGAGACTTATTGCGTAAGTCCTACTTGTAATAATGGGAGAGCGATCGCACAAGTAGTACCAATTCCTACTTTACTGGTAATGTTAATATGACCCTGGTGTAAATCTACACACTTTTTAACCACTACCAATCCTAATCCTGTACCAGGAATGCTTTTGACATTATTGCCACGATGAAATGGCTCAAACAGCTGCTTTTGATCCGCTAACGGAATTCCAATACCCCGATCTTGAACTTGGAGCATTACCGTATCTGATTTAAACTCCAGACTAAGATGAACATTCCCCCCTTGAGGAGAATATTTAATCGCATTCAGCAGCAAATTAGACAGAATGGAACGCAACAACCTTTCATCTACCGAGGCAGGAACAGCTTTTCCTTGGCAAACAAAACTAAGTGTATGCCTTTGGTCTGTACTTAAGCGCATTTCTTCCACAAAATAACCGCAGAATGCTTCTAAATCTAAAAGTTTGGGATTAAATTCTAGTTTTCCAGTTTCGGCTCGATTGATGGTTAGAATATCGTCTAGAATCTGAACCATATTTTTGACAGAGAGTTGAATTCGCTGTAAGTTCCTTAGTCGCTTAGAAGAGTTATCCCATTCATCTTGACAGTCTTCTAGCAATTGGGCTGCGGCTAAAGCAGTACTTAGAGGTGTGCGAAACTCGTGAGATGCCATTGAGAAAAAGCGTGTTTTGAGGACGCTGAGTTCTCGCTCTCGCTCTAGTGCCATCCGAATTTCATCTAACCGCTTGCGCCCTGTAATGTCACGTTGTACTGATATCCAGTGAGTGTACCAGCCAGTTTGATCGGCTACGGGTACAACGCTGAATTCATTCCAGAATTCAGAGCCATCTTTGCGATAGTTGATTACCTGAACCGTGACTGTTTCCCAACGAGAAAGGGCAATCCAGACTTTATCTAGTTCAGCGCGACTTGTTTTTGCTCCTTGCAGGATACGGGGCGTTTTACCTAAAACTTCTTCTAAGCTGTAACCTGTGATTCGGGTGAATGCTTCATTAACATAAATAATATTTGGCCCAGGTTCGCCAATTGGTTGAGCTTCGGTGATAACTACAGCATCATTTGTATTTACAACCACAGATTGCAGCAACCGCACCTGTTCTTCCTGCTGTTTTTGGTGGGTGATATCAGCAATCACTGCCACCATACCGTTGATACTATCATCGCTATCATGCAAGGGAGCGGCAGAGAAAACTATATCGATCGCAGTGCCATCTTTCTTAAAACGGCGCAATTCAACTCTGGTATAAGTTGTCCCTTGCAATATACTTTGTTGCAGAGTATTGTATTCCTCTAATTGATCGTCTAAAAAAATTGGGTTAGGACGATCGATCACCTCCGCCTCTGTCCAGCCAAACATCCGTTCAGCAGCAGGATTCCAGATTTTCACATTTCCTTCTAAATCAAGTGTGAAGATGGCGCGAGGAGAGGCAGTAATTAAGGCTTGCAGGGCGGATTGGGTGCGTTGACGTTCAGCTATTTCGGCTCGGAGGGAAACATTGGCTTTCGCTAACTCTTGAGTTCGTTGTTGAACGCGGTTTTCTAATTCAGCGTTGAGTGTCTGTAGCTGTTTGTAAAGTTCTGATTGTTGGATAGCGATCGCCACTTGGGTTGCAAGTTGCTTCATCAATTCAATTTCCCAAGATTCCCAGATGCGGGTGCGATCGCACTGATGAGCAATTAATAAGCCCCAAAGATAAGGAGTAGAAGCAGGAGTTTGGCGATCGCGTTGCTTATCTGCTTCCCGATTTTCTTGGAGAATTGGCACTACCAACTTGGCTTTGACACCGAAGTGTTTTACAAAGTCTGCTAGACATGATTCGACATCAGCTTGTTCAATATTAGCGATCGCGCGGGTTTTCCCCAATGAATAAGCTTGATGATATTCTCTCGGAAACACTTCTTCTGGAAAAGTTTCTCCCAAAATCTTTGTATATTCAGGTAAAACTGTTTCAGTAATTGCGCTACCAGTGCCATCTTCCCAAAGGCGATAAATCAGCACCCGATCTGCTTGGAGAAACTCGCGCACTTCTGCAACTGTGGTAGTAAGAACCTCCTCTAACTCCAAAGATTCACGAATATGTTGAGCAATCTGATTTACTAACCGTTCCCGCTCAGTTTGTTGCCGTAGAATTACTTCTGCTCGTTGCCGTCTAGTTACTTCTAGGTTGAGAAAATAGTAAATTGTCCCTAATGCAACAATGCTAAAGCCGATAGAGATTGGAGCAAGATTGATAATATTAAAATCTGGCATGATAATAGAAAAGAAAGATTAGAAGTATCTGGTTTAGTTTACTGTTTTCTGCTTATCCATTAGTTATGAACATTGATAAACTAAACATAGGACTTTCAAATTGGCAGAAGTCATGAGTGTTGCGAAATCTGTATCCCTAACCCTGGAAGAGTTTCTCAAGTTACCAGAAACAAAGCCTGCAAGTATTTATATTGATGGAGAGATTATCCAGAAACCAATGCCGAAAACCCGCCACTCACGACTTCAGGCTAAATTGGTTAGTGGAATTAATGAAGTCACAGAAGAAAAGCAAATCGCTTATGCTTTTCCAGAGTTGCGTTGTAGTTTTGGTGGTCGGTCAATTGTTCCAGATGTAGCGGTTATTCGTTGGCAACAAATTGAGTTTGATCAGAACGGAGAACCTATAGATGATGTGCTAATTGCTCCTAATTGGACAATTGAAATTCTTTCTCCAGATCGGAGTTCCAATCGAGTTACAAGCAATATTTTGCACTGCCTAAAATATGGTTGTCAGCTAGGATGGTTGATCGATCCTGATGATCGATCAGTTCTCGTATTTAAACCACATCAACAACCAGAGTTTTATCATAGAGAAGATCGCTTGCCTGTTTTAGATGGGATTGATTTAGAGTTGACAGTAGAACAGGTATTTGGCTGGTTAAAGATGAATGCATAGCGAACAAGCCATATTAATCTGTAAATTTAGTTTCTACTTCTAAATACTCACAATGGAACTTACTGATATAGCCAAATCTGGAAATGCTTGTGGGTAAATAGTACCTCCAGTTAATGTGATTTTTGAAGCATATTCTCCATCTTGAGGATCTCGAAATACTACAATGTGTCGCTTTTGAAGATTAACTACCCAATATTCAGAAATTTCTACTTCAGCATAAATTTTAGTTTTTATTTGTAAGTCCTTATCTAAACTGGAATCTGAATATTCGATTAACCAGAAGATATTTTTAGGATAGGGATGATGTTCTAAATATTCACGTCCCAATCTTTGTACAACAGCAATATCAGGCTCAGGTTCAGAGTTGTTAGGAAGGGTAATCGGTTTACTAGGGCGAACCGTGGCGCGATCGCCTAAAAGTTGAATCAGATATTCCCCAGCTTCACTGCTGAAGTAGGCATGAGGTTCTCCTTCTGGTGACATTTCTACAATTTCTCCCTTTAGTAGTTCTACATGCCGAGCGTCTAGGATGCCTCCCGCGATCATCCTGTGATATTCATCTATTGTCCACTTCGCTGTAGTTACAATCATAGAAATGCTTTTTATCGCCTATTACCTCACATCGTAACGTAATCATAGAAGTTATTAAGTGGGTAGTAGTACGCCAAGGGAACTTGGCGGGGTAAAGGGTAAAGGGGAAGGGGGAAAGGGTTTAAATCCCTTACCCTTTTCCCTTTCCCCTTTCCCCAGCCCTCACTTAGCATTTTTGGGTTGGCAGACTAGTAGGCGTAATTAAATATTAAGATCAAACCTCACCCTCAATCCCTCTCCGATACTTTGGAGAGGGAAGCCGGAGCAGGGTGAGGTTTTTTATTTAATTTGACCCACTTACTTAGATATCAAAACTTTTAACAATGTTTATCAAATCTAGTGTATAAACCACCATACTTAAACCAGTATTGCCTTAACTGATGACAAGGCGTAAACAAACTGGCTTTAACACGATAAAGAAGAACCTGTCGATGGTCGCCCATCCAAATTTTATCAATCGGCTCAACAGAAATTAATGTTCCTCCTAAAACGGTTATACAGTCAGTAAATCTATCAACACAAGAATAGTCTATGGTTTCAAATACAAAAAAGTGACCCGAACAGATTAAATGACGGCTTCTTATCCAACATTGGAGCTTTTTATGCGCTTGTGGCGGCAACATTGTTTTGCTTCAAGTATTTTGAAATAAATGCAGTGGTTAAATCGATTTTTAAATGAACTTATTGGATAAATAGTTTTTTGTTTTATGCAGAGGCGCTTCTGGTGGAAATTGCCTATTCTACATTTTTGAAAAGTAGAGTGCGATCGCTATATTAGGCGATCGCACTTTGTTAAATTCTCAGCTAGTATCCGCCCAACTTTGGCAAGTAACCAGATACAGTTAGCCAAGTAAACAAGACAATCAGCCCCAGCAACGAAGCTAATAGCCATAACACCACATCCCTGTCAGAACTGCGTAAAAAGGTTTTTAAAGTAAAAGGCTCAATCTGCTTTCTAATTATGGGAAGCGGTAATTTGTCACGATAATCTTCGCCATAACGAGCCATCCTTGCAAAAGGTAATTCACCTTGAGAACGTCCTTGCAAAATTCGTCGCCGTTGATAGGGAACTGTATTGTAACCAAAGTTACTAATGTACTCCTCACTATCCACTAAAGTATCGATAAAACCTTGTATTCCTTTGGTAGCTAGCACAATCGACCAGGCCAGTTTTTCGCGTTCATTGTAAACTTCACGACCGAGGAAACGTTGTACACATATCTGCACAAAGCGGTAGTTATTGTTGCTTTCGTAATTGAGTCGTCGAAATGCATCAGATATTGCTAACCCTCGAATAAAATCCTTGACTGTAATTTGACCGTTTCTCAGTTGGGATTCTAAAAAGGCTTGGCGGTTGCTATCTAGCATCTGTTGTTCGTGGAAAATCTGACGATAGGCAGCCATAATCAAGACATCTATTTCTAGTGACGATGGCAGATGTTCGGCTGTATAAATTCTTGGTTGCTCATCGCCAGGAATCTCATATCCAGATACACGATGGTTTCGAGATGAAGGGGAGTAATTTAATAAAGGAATAGGCATAATATATTTGGGAATTGGGAATTGGGCATTGGGCATGGGGAATTGGGCAAAACAGTCTGAGTAAAAAGGTGGGATTTCCTACTCATAACTCAGCACTCATAACTCAGCACTAGTTAACAAGGGTGATACTCGCAATCACGCCGCCTTGCTGGTGAATGCGTTGATATTCTTGCGAGAGTTTATTGAAGGGTACGAGATAAACTTGGTTGCTGCGGCGAAATGGAGAAATCTGATTTACTGCCTTTGCTCGATAACCAGTAACTTCCAATCGATATACCTTACCTTCATCACTAGCTGCTACACCATGACGAGTTCTAGAACCAAGTGGCGGATTGCGGAATGTTGCACCACTGCTAGCTGGTGAAACCACAGGGGTAGGGGTGCTTTGAATTACCAAACTATTTAAACGAGGTTGCTTACCTGCCAAATTCCCTTTGAGGCTGCTACTAGAGGCTCCTCGAACTAATTGGAATATATGGGTAAACTGCACGATATTCTGAAAAGCTTCGGTTTTGTAGCCTCGAATATAAGGTACAATGTTCTCTCCGAAGGTATCTTGGTACTCGTCGCTATCAAGATAGGAATCAATATCAGCGTCAAAGCCTTGTTCATCGAGAATAGTACTGTGCGATCGCATTTCTTCTAAGTCAATAGGAGCGCGACCAAGCAAATGCCTAAAGTTCAACTCAATTGCCCGATAACGAGGACAATTGTGAAAAAATCGAGAACGATATAACTCAGACTTCGCCACCAAACGCACAAATTCGCGGACGCTGATTTCACCCCGCTTAAACTGCGACTCAGGAATAGTCAGCCGCTCACTTTCCATCACATAGGCATTTCCTAACACCTGTCTGTAGATAACTGTGATGAGAGCTTCAAGTTCTTCTGCTGAATAACCGGGTACTCTCTCAATTGAGTCACTGTCTTCAAACAGGCTGATACCTAAACGTGAACTTGCTCCAAAAGCCATTTTCTGAAAATCTCCTGGTTAAACATCAAGTTCTTTTGGAACTTCTTAAGGAGGTTATTAGAAACCTACATTCAATCAAGAATTGCATACCAGAAGTAAGGAAATCACTCAGGAAATGGTAAAGAAATCGGAAAGAAATCACAAAAACTAAAAATTGTTACTTTTTGCAATATTTTCTCAAAGAGCGTTCACAGATTGTTTTAAACATAACTAGTATGTAGGGTTAAAAAAATTTATGCGAATTCTCTTAGTTGAAGATGATGTCCGCCTGGCCGAAACTTTAGCAGAAGCCCTTACAGACCAGCGTTATATGGTTGATGTGGTGGCAGATGGTGAGGCTGGATGGAATCAAGCCAAAATGCTGGATTATGATTTGCTGCTGCTTGATGTGATGTTACCAGAACTAGATGGAATTAGTTTATGCCATCGGTTGCGATCGCACAACTACACTATGCCTGTTCTCATGCTGACTGCTCGTGACACCGTTAGCGATAAAATCACTGGATTAGATGCGGGGGCTGATGATTATGTCGTTAAACCAGTTGATTTGCAAGAACTATTTGCCCGAATTCGCGCCTTGCTTCGGCGGGGTAATGTTTCATCACCACCGATTCTAGAATGGGGCAATTTGCACCTTAACCCCAGCACTTACGAAGTGAGTTATGGAGAAAATATGCTCCATTTAACCCCAAAAGAGTACGGGATATTAGAGTTATTGCTACGAAATGGTCGTCGGGTTCTGAGTCGCAGCGTGATTATTGAACATATTTGGTCGCTAGAGTCTCCTCCAGAAGAACATGCTGTGAAAGTTCATCTTAGAAGTCTACGTCAAAAGCTCAAAGCAGCCGGAGCTTTTGATGATTTTATTGAAACAGTTCATGGTATGGGCTACCGTCTTAAACAACTGCTTTAATCCAAATTTTGCAGTCCCATCGCAATCTTACTATGTTTCTCAATTTGTCCCATTACTTGTTTAGCTCGTTGAATTACTACTGCTGGTAAACCTGCCAATCTTCCTGCTTCAATACCATAAGACTTATCAGCGCCTCCCGGTTGAACTTGGTGCAAAAAGATAATTTGGTCGGGTAATTCTTTCACCGTCACTTGATAATTAGCTACATTCGGCAAAATACTTGCCAGTTCATTCAATTCATGGTAGTGAGTAGCAAAAATTGTTCGCGCCCGAATATCCACTGCAATATATTCTGCCACCGCCCAAGCGATGGAAAGACCATCGAATGTCGCCGTTCCTCGACCAATTTCATCTAATAAAACTAGTGACCTAGATGTGGCATGGTTGAGAATATTCGCCGTTTCATTCATTTCCACCATGAAGGTAGATTGACCAGTTGCAAGATCGTCTACTGCCCCTACACGGGTGAAAATGCGATCGCATATTCCCAATCTAGCAAACCTAGCTGGTACAAAACTACCAATCTGCGCCATTAACTGAATCAATCCCACCTGACGCAAATAACAACTTTTGCCACTGGCGTTTGGCCCGGTAAGAATAATCAAATCGGGATTGTCATTTGTCATTTGTCCTTGGTCATTTGTTATTTTTTCTTGGTCATCTGCTAATGGCAAATGACTAATGACTAATGACTCTTGACCCAATTGAGTCGAATTCGGCACAAAGAAACCCGCAGGTAAAGACTGTTCCACCACAGGATGACGGCCATCAACAATATTTATTTCCCTTCCAGACAACATTTCTGGACGACAGTAACCTTGATGCACCGCCAACTCAGCCAAACCACACAATACATCCGCCGCTGCCACTGCACGAGATAGATTACGAATTACTTCCGCCTCTTGTGCTACCTCTTCTCGCAACGCTGTAAAAATTTCATACTCCAACTGATTTAAATCATCGCGTGCTGTGAGAATTCGGGCTTCTCGTTCCTTCAAATCTGGGGTGATGTAACGTTCCTCATTGGTGAGAGTTTGCTTGCGAATGTAATTAGCGGGTACTTGGTCAGCTTTGGTGCGAGAAATGCTGATGTAATAACCAAAAGTTTTGTTAAATCCTACCTTCAGCGTCGAAATTCCCGTCTTAGCCCTTTCATCAACTTCCAAGTTGGCAATCCATTGCTGGTCTGCTTCTACAGTTGCTTTTCTCTCATCCAACAGGGGATTTACACTAGGACGAATCAATCCACCTTCTTTAATTAATATGGGTGGCGACTCCACAAGATGGGCGTGTAACTTTTCTGCTAATTCTTCCAACACACTTGGGACTTTCTGTAAAGCTTTGAGAAATGGCGATCGCGCTTCATTTACCAAGTGAGATAATTCCGGTAAACGTGAGAGAGAATCTGCCAAAGCTACTAAATCTCTGGCATTAGCTGTACCAGAACCCGCCCTTCCAGTGAGACGTTCTAAATCATAAATTTGGCGTAACAACTGCCGCAAATCTTGACGCAGAGGTGTATTTTCCATCAATTCTTGGATGGTATCAAGACGTGCCCGAATGCCTTTAATATCAAGTAATGGTTGCAATAACCACCGCCGTAAAGCCCGCCCACCCATCGCTGTACTAGTTCTATCTAGTGACCAGAGTAGAGAACCGTGAAAAGTTCCATCCCGAACGGTTTGAGTAATTTCCAGATTACGGCGGGTTTGACTATCAACAATCAAGTAGTCAGTGACAGTATAGGTGCGGAGTCTTTGCAGAGGAACTTGGTTTTCTTTTTGTGTATCTTCCAGATATTCTATAAGACCACCAGCCGCACGGACAGCGAGGGGAAGATCATCGCAACCCAGTCCTTCGAGCGATCGCACCTTAAATTTCTGCAATAATCTAGGTCTAGCTTCTCCTTGAGAAAATGGAACTTGCGATCGCAAACTATAACAAAATGATGGTGGCAAACACTCCGGTAGATGGGGCGAAGTTTCTCCGGGACGTAGCAAACTACCCAAATCAGGCGCATTTGTCGGAACTAACACCTCTGAAGGTTGCAAGCGCATTAATTCCTGGGTCAAATGTTCT
This sequence comes from Nostoc sp. DedVER02, assembly GCF_034530675.2. Classification (NCBI taxonomy): domain Bacteria; kingdom Bacillati; phylum Cyanobacteriota; class Cyanophyceae; order Nostocales; family Nostocaceae; genus Nostoc; species Nostoc sp. DedVER02. The sequence continues at coordinate 176,213 of NZ_JAVRCP020000006.1, read as the reverse complement.
AAATCACTATCTTGAGTTGTGAGAAATTCCCCTGTGGAGATGTCTGCATAAGCTAAACCCCAATGATTTGCGGCAATTACCACTGCTGCTAGGTAATTATTGCGACTGGATTTTAGCATTCCTTCTTCTAACAAAGTGCCGGGGGTAAGAATGCGCGTTACTTCCCGCCGCACCAATCTACCAGCAGCTTCAGAAGCATCTTCCACTTGGTCGCAAATTACCACTGCATAACCTTTTTCTACCAACATTGTGGTGTAGCGTTCCCAAGCGTGATGCGGAACACCAGACATCGCCACTCGTCCCTGTTCACCAGCTTGCTTGCTAGTGAGGACTAATTCTAATTCTTGCGCTAGTTTGACAGCATCTTGAAAATAGCATTCAAAGAAATCACCCACCCGATACAGCAATATTGCGTGAGGATATTTATCCTTCGTCTCGACATAGTGCAAGTACATTTGACTTAGCTTACTCCGGTCAACCTGCTGATGGTCGGAAATAAAAGTACTTGCATCGGGTTTGGTAGATGGAGTTTCAGAGTGAGAGGCGGTCATAGATGCTATCGAGTTACGCACAGAAATTCCACAATATCCGATGATAGCTTGATGTTAGGGGTGAATTGCGATCGCTCAAGGATATTTTACCCTTTGTTATATTAGCTTGCTGATGCACCCATTATTGCAGCTAGTGTGGTGAAGAGGCGATCGCAGTCTGGCGAAGCCTTACGTACTTTATCCACATCCAATAATTCTAAAAGCTTTGAGGCATGTTTGATTTTTTGGTACTCACCTTTTGTAGTAGGACGAGTAGCGCTCAAGCATTTTTACCCTTTTGGTGCGATCGCAACAGCACATAGGTGATATAGTGGCAGTAATTACTTTGATGCTCCCACACCTAAAATGTGTGAGGTTTTTAAAGACTAAGCCAAGTCTTCAGTAACCTATAGACTCAAGTAAGTATACAGGTTTACAAACACGGCACTAAATTTTTCCCACTGTTTATTTAGGCTGGACATTTCAAAAAAATGGACGTAACTGGATTCGAACCAGTGACCTCTACGATGTCAACGTAGCGCTCTAACCAACTGAGCTATACGTCCTTAACCACACGAATATTAACGTTAGCATATACTTCTTGGATCAAGCAAGAAAAAAAGAAAATTAAGCTAACTTTATTATGTGACACTATTTTATGGAGTTAGGCAAAGTTAGGATATTCGCTCGTTAGCTGTTGGTAATATCCTTTTATGAGATGACCCTAGTGTATGATCGATAAGGTTATTCGGTTCTGGTGGGGAGCAGCTACCAGAGGTAACGGGGAAAGTTCGGTGCAAATCCGGCGCTGTCCCGCAACTGTAAACCAATTTGAAATGTAATCTAAAATTTCAAATTGAGTAAGTCAGGATGCCCGCCGAAATAGATTTACCAGTTCTATATATCTGCGAGGTACAGATGACTACTACTATAAATGTTTCCCCAACGAATCCTTTGGGTGTTGCTGACCATACTTTATTTGTGTGTAAAACTTGCGCTAGCGTTTGGCAAGAGGGAAAACGCTTAGGTGAAAGTGGTGGTCAAAAACTTCTAAACGAACTTCAGCAGCTTGCACAAGATTGGAACTTACGAGATGAATTCCCAATTAAAGAAGTTGAATGCATGAGTGCTTGTAATCGTTCTTGTGTAGTTGCTTTTGCTGCCAAAGGCAAATTAACATATTTATTTGGTGATTTAGCCGTTGATGGTAGTGCATCTGCGGTACTAGAATGCGCTAGTCAATATTATGTTAAAGCAGATGGTTTACTGCCTTGGTCGGAGCGTCCAGAAGCCATGAAAAAGGGCATTTTAGCAAAAATTCCACCTTTATTGTAATGATGCGCGTTTTGATTTTGGGTGGGACGGGAGATGCCGCAGAATTAGCTGCGAAACTGGCGACTATTCAAGGGTTAGAAGCAATCACGTCTCTAGCCGGCCGCACCCGTGAACCTTCAATTCCGTTGGGCGATTTACGGGTTGGTGGCTTCGGTGGTGTAGCTGGATTGGCTAGCTATTTGCGTCAAATGCAAATCGATTTATTAATTGATGCAACCCATCCTTTTGCGAGTCAAATTTCTTTTAATGCGGCAGATGCGGCAACTGAAGTCGGAATACCGCGTTTAATGTTAATTCGCCCGCCTTGGGAAAAAGAAAGTGGCGATCGCTGGATTGAAGTTGACAGTGTTGAAGCCGCCGCCGCATCTCTAGCAAACCAGGCACAGCGAGTATTTTTGACAGTTGGCAGGCAAGAACTAGCCGCTTTTGTTAAGTACGAGAAAATTTGGTTTCTGATGCGGATGATTGACCCTCCGACTGATGATGCTTTAGTGCCAACAGGAGAGATTTTGTGCGATCGCGGGCCCTTTACCCTCAATAATGAAAGGCAAATCCTAATTCATCATAATATTGATACCATCGTGAGCAAAAATAGCGGTGGCAATGCGACAAAACCCAAAATTATTGCAGCGCGAGAACTGGGCGTGAAGGTTGTCATGATAAACCGTCCAGCCATACCGCCAGGAGAACAGGTTACTGATGTTGATGGTGTTTTAGAGTGGTTAAAAGTAAAAAGATAATCTCGATAAAATTTAGTTGCTTAAGATAAACTATGGCGTTGAAAAAATTCCCAAATGGTTTGACTGGCGTTTAAGCCAAGCTGGGCATTAAACTTATTGAGGTTGGGATCGGTTGAAGCACCACCAGGCCAAAAATGTCCCCCATTTACTACAGCTAATTGTAAGACCTCTGAGTTGCCACTACAATTTGAGTAGTAAACAGCTTTGACTTTTGAGCTTTCGCTAGAGTTAATTCCAGGAAGTTGTGGAGATGCATCAGATGAAATACATCGATCGTGCGATCGCCAAAAGCTTAACATATCTGAAATAGAAACAAGCGCTCCTCGTTGACTGTGGTCATCACCTTCATAACGGACATCTTGATCGTTTGTACCGTTAACGATCATCATTGAGATCGGAGTCTGAGGTTGGCAATTAGGTTTGAGTCGAACTGGAAGAGAGCCAGCTACTGATGCAAAAGCAGCAATTTTATCAGATAGCTTACATGCTAAAGCTTGGGTAAGGATTCCGCCTCTAGAGAAACCAGTGGCATAGACTTTATGACTATCAATATTGATTTCTTGCTTAAGATGATCGATTAAAGCACTGACAAATAAAACATCATCTACCTTTCCTTGAGAATTACCTCTAAGGCTCCATTTTTTATCAATTCCATCTGGATAAACAACAATAAATCCTTTTTGTTCTGCTAAATTATTAAAGCGCGTAACATCACTAATTGATCGACCAGTACCAGCATCTCCATGAAATACTAAAACTAATGGCATTGGTTGGGTTGGATGATAAGATTTTGGAATGTAAAGATAGTAAGTGCGTAATCGTCCTTGATTATTTATCTGTCCATAATTATCACCACTCAATATTTTTTGTTGAGATGGATTTTTTTCATAAGCTCGGATTGCATTACAGGCTGTTACTAAGCTAATTGTCAGTAAGCAAGTAATAATTTTCTTAAAGAGTTCAGCATTTTTATATATAGTCATGTTTAATTAAAAATTCAATAATATATAGGATTACTATTTGATTTTTGAACGAAATTAGGTATTGTAGCGTGTGTTAGAACGGAGTTCGTAACGCACTATTATCACAGGTTTGATGCGTTACGCTGTCGCTAACACATCCTACGGATATTTTCTCCAAATCAAACCGGATTCCTATACTTTATAATCTTATTAATATATTATCTGAATAAATGGGTTTAAGACCCCTACCCTACGGGTTCGCAGTTGCTTTATGCTGAGAAACCCGCCACTCATTAATTCTGACTCCTGTTAGCGTTAGCGGGGCGTTTAGCCCATTCTGGCGTATCTGTTTTCTTCTTATTTCAGACTTGTGTGTACACGGTAACTTAAAAAGGGGGCTAGGGGGAATCAATAAGTACCTAATATCACAGCCAACCACTTTTCAAACAACCTCTTAGAGGCTTTTATTTTTCGGCTCCAAGGTTACACTACATCTGGACATTAAGAGATAATTACTGCCTGATGTTGTTCAATCCAATCTGTTGCCCATTGGAACCGTACCCCAGCACTACGTCCAGCAGTTTTATCTTCGGGGCGATCGCCGACATAGATTGTATTTTCGGGAGTATGTTCGTGCCGAAGCATGGCTAACTGCAACATTCCTGGTTTGGGTTTACGATAGTACCCTGACCATTTAGTTTTACTGTGGTTATGGACATTGTGACGAGTAACGCGGAAACATTTCTTGCCTTCAAAGTCAGGACAAAAATAGATTTCTCTTAATTCTGGAAATAGCTCAAGGGTATACTGCTGTTCTTTAATACACTCTTGGATAGATTTGTATCCCGCCGCAACACCACCTTGATTGGTAATACCGACAATAGGCAGTTGAAGATTCTATCAGTGGGGTAAGGGCTACTGTTGCTGCTGGAATTGGGCGGATTATCGGTTTATAACTAAAGAAGTTGTGCGATGCGTATGCCACGCTTCGCTAAAATCTTGGTTTCATTCCTCGTTGGAGTAACGCTGGCACAACTGTTACATGGCTGTGGCATTATCAACTTAAGAAGCGATGTGTAGCTTAATAAAACTACAAATCTAATTTGGGATTTTTAACTTTTAAGTATTTGAGGACTAGCCTAATGCTGCTTGGCATTGATTTAGGAACAGGCTCTGCTAAGGCATTGCTCATGGCGACAGATGGAACCGCTATCGGCGAAGCATCAAGCTCCTATCCTGTTCATGCACCCCAACCTGGATGGGCTGAGTCGGAATCAGGGGATTGGTGGTCAGCCGTTGCCTTGGCTGTTAGGAAAGCAGTGGGAAATCATGCCGATCGGGTACAGGCGATCGCACTTTCAGGGCAAATGCATGGTGTTGTCCTAACTTCAGAGTCGGGAGAGCCACTGCGTCCTGCTATCCTCTGGGCAGATAGTCGCTCTAGTGCCACACTTAACGCTTATCATTCCCTTGATGCCGCTATTTTAGAGCGATTGGGCAACCCGATTACAGCTGGAATGGCTGGCTCAACTTTGCTGTGGCTACGAGAACACGAGCCTACTATCTACGCCCAAGCACGTTGGGCATTTCAGCCAAAAGATTGGCTACGGTTCCGGCTGACTGGAGAAGTTGCAACTGAACCATCTGATGCTAGTGGTACTTTGCTTTACGATGTTGTATCGGACAACTGGGCATGGGATGTAATCTCAGCCCTGAATCTGCGTTGTGATTGGCTACCGAAAATTATCCCCTCTAGCGCGATCGCAGGCTACCTAACCGCTAGTGCTTCAGAGCATCTTGGCTTACCTATTGGCTTACCCGTTATCGCTGGTGCTGCGGATACAGCCGCCGCCGCCCTTGGTAACGGACTACTAGAGGCTGGTTTGGTTCAACTAACCATCGGCACAGGCGCTCAAATCATTACACCTCGCTCCCAACCAATTATAGATCCTCATGGTCGCACACATCTCTATCGAGCCGCCGTACCTAACCAGTGGTACACCCTTGCGGCAATGCAAAATGCGGGGTTAGCGCTTGAGTGGGTGCGAGGTATCTTCGGCTTGAGTTGGGAGCAAGTCTATACTAAAGCGTTTTCTGTTCCCCCAGGATGTGAAGGGTTGACATTTTTGCCATATCTCACGGGTGAGCGAACTCCACACCTTGACCCCTATGTACGTGGGGCTTGGGTGGGGCTTGGGCTTCATCACACACAGGCACACATGATGCGGGCGGCTTTAGAGGGAGTTGCTTTTGCCTTGCGACAAGGTTTTGAAGCACTTGAAGCAACAGGTTTTAAAGCAACAGAACTACGTTTAGCAGGCGGTGGAACGGTAGAAATGCGTTGGAAGCAATTACTGGCTGATGTATTAAAAATACCCCTCTATGCAACTACCGTTGCTGCTGCTTCCGCCCGTGGTGCTGCTCTCCTAGCGGGTATCGGAATTGGCGTATACGCAGACACTAATGACATAAATAAACTTGCAGCTACACCAACACTTGCAGCAACTCCCCAATCAGTTGATTCCGCCTTAGAAGAGGCTTGGATACGATATCAATCTCTTTATCCACGACTTAGAAAAATTTGATAAATGAATTATTGGAATTGCGATCGCTAGAATCCATAGATATTTTTTCTTAGAGTATCTACAAGTTAATTGCAAGGTTAATTAACAAGTTTGTTTTTGAGATTTTATCTCACTATCTTCTTATAAATTAAGCTCTTAAGTTGGTAATTAGTTTTGTCTATAGATATTATTTTTTGTAAAAATGGTCTGTATTCTAAAATACGACATACAATTTATTTCAGGTAACTGGGAAATTTTTTAAAGAAGTTTCTGACAATGATGGACGCAAACATAAATATACTAATGGCCCAAACAACGGTACAAGAGCGACAGCCCAAAAAATACGTTTATCTTTGATTCCTCGACGTGCCATATCATCATCAAATAATGAAGTAATTGGGAATATTAAGCACATCAGGCAAAAATCTAGACTGATGAGGTGAACAAATGGTCTATGTAAGAACTGCTGAATATAATCTTCCCAATTTCCAGCGATTACTGCATAACTCAATAAAGCAACAGTAGCAACTAGCAAACTAACTCCTGTGTTCCGTTTATCAAGACTTGAAAGCAACTTATCTTTCATGCCATAAAATTCTTGATTAGGCTTCCGAAAAATTAAATAAGGTAAAAGACAAATTACACCTGTGAAATTTGAGCCGAGAAAATAAGGCCAAGCACGAAAGTTTTGCATTCTGCCATCAGCAAACATTAAGCAAGCGTAGATCATCGGCCAAATACCCATTAAGCAAAATATTGTTGGGATAATGGCGTTCAGTTTTTCCCATTGGAGTGTTAAAAGCTTCGATCCTAAAGACCATGTATCTGGTTGATCGACTGGGGCTAGTAATATAGTGTAGGCAACAAAGCCCAGCCATATAATCCAGAGAACAGTTTTTCTTATCATAAAACTTATAAAAAGGCTCGATTTTTTATCGTACTTAATGCAATACGGTTCAGTTAAGGACTAATGGTAAAAATTTTGGTTTTTTGAGACGCGATAAATCGCCGTCTCTACAAGTGTTTTGGTCTTATCTGAATTGTATTGGTACTTAATATAGTAGGAAAATAAAACAGAATTCAATCTTAAAAGAATTATTCAAAATTACCAAATGAGCGATAATTATATTCTTTATAAATAAAAAATCTATTCAGCACTTGATGGATGCAGCAAGACCTGCCGAACCTGCGCCAATAATTAAAATATCGTAATCGTAACTCATAAATGCTGCTCTCATTGTTTCAAAATGCAAAATATTATTAATTCCTAATATTGGTAGAGATGAAGTAAGTTGACTTTTGCAATAGCAAAAGCCAACCTAGATGATAGTTATGCCTAAGTACCGTGGTGCATTTTTATCAAGCTTTATAAGAATGTGGCGATCGCTATTAATAAGGCCACCGCCAATCACGAATTTCTGGCATATCATCACCATAAGTAGTGATGTATTCTTTGTGTTCAATCAACTTGTCGTGGACAAATTGTTTAGTGTACGCTGCCGTGTATCCTAGTTTGGGAACGCGATCGATTACATCATTGACAAGATGGAAGCGATCAATGTCATTCAGCACCGCCATATCGAATGGTGTTGTGATGGTTCCTTTTTCCTTATAGCCCCGGACGTGCATATTTTCGTGATTCGTGCGGCGGTAAGTGAGGCGATGAATTAACCAAGGATAACCGTGGAAAGCGAAGATAATTGGTTTATTGGTGGTAAAGACAGAATCGAAGTCTTTGTCAGATAACCCATGTGGATGCTCAGTTTGAGGCTGGAGTACCATCAAATCTACAACATTGACGACTCGTACTTTCAAATCAGGGAAATGTTGACGCAGTAAATCAACTGCTGCCAATGTTTCTAAAGTCGGAATGTCTCCCGCACAAGCCATTACCACATCTGGTTCACTACCGCGATCGCTACTTGCCCATTCCCAAATACCAAGACCTGTGGTGCAATGTTTAATCGCCGCATCCATGTTGAGATACTGCAAAGCAGGCTGTTTCCCTGAAATAATTACGTTGACGTAATGGCGACTGCGGAGGCAATGATCTGTCACCGATAACAAGGTGTTGGCATCTGGCGGCAAGTAAACCCGAACCACTGACGCTTTTTTATTGAGAACCACATCAATAAAACCTGGGTCTTGATGTGTAAACCCGTTGTGATCTTGCCGCCACACGTGGGAAGTGAGTAGGTAGTTGAGGGAAGCAATCGGTCTGCGCCAAGGGATATTACGTGTCATATCGAGCCATTTGGCGTGTTGATTAAACATTGAATCCACAATGTGGATAAATGCTTCATAGCAGGAGAATAACCCATGTCGCCCAGTTAAAAGATACCCTTCTAACCAACCTTGGCAACTGTTCTCACTCAACATTTCCATAACGTGCCCATCGGGAGACAAATGTTCGTCCTCTGGATAACGTTCAATTGCCCAGACGCGATCGCTTACTTCCAACACCGGATCGAGGCGATTGGATACAGTTTCGTCTGGCCCCACTAACCGGAAGTTGCGGCTGTCTAAGTTGAGTTTCATTACATCCCGGACAAAATACCCCATGACGCGGGTTGCTTCGGCAAAGGTGGTTCCCGGTTTAACAATGTCTACTGCGTACTCTCGAAAATCAGGCATTTTTAAGTCGAGGAGTAACAAACCGCCGTTGGCATGGGGGTTGGCTCCCATACGGCGATCGCCTTTGGGGGCTAATTCTGCAAGTTCCGGCTTTAGTTTGCCTTTTTCATCAAAGAGTTCTTCTGGCTTGTAACTCCTCATCCACGATTCCAGTAACTCAAGATGTTCCGGTTTGCTGATATTGGCGATGGGGACTTGGTGCGATCGCCAAAAGCCCTCTACTTTTTTGCCATCTACTTCTTTTGGCCCTGTCCAACCTTTTGGCGATCGTAAAATAATCATGGGATATTCAGGTGTGTGAGTAAACCCGTTAGTTCGAGCCTCTTCCTGGATATCTTTGATTTCACGAATCACTGTATCAAGAGTAGCTGCCATCAACTGGTGCATGGTTTCAGGATCATCCCCCTCTACAAAGTAGGGCTTGTAACCGTAACCAACAAACAAGCTCTCTAGTTTGTGACGAGGTATGCGTGCCAATATGGTAGGATTAGCAATTTTATAGCCATTCAAGTGCAAAATTGGCAAAACTGCACCATCATGCACTGGATTGAAAAACTTGTTAGAGTGCCAAGCTGTTGCTGCGGGGCCAGTTTCCGCTTCGCCGTCACCTACCACGCAGGCAGCAATCAAATCGGGGTTATCCAATGCTGCCCCATAAGCATGAAGAAGGGAATAACCAAGTTCACCTCCTTCATGAATTGAACCGGGAGTATCAGGTGTGCAATGACTACCAATTCCCCCAGGGAAAGAAAACTGTCGGAACAGTTTTTTCATCCCCTCTTCATCCTGGGAAACACTGGAGTAAATCTCACTATAACTGCCTTCTAAATAAGTATTAGCAACCAACGCCGGGCCTCCGTGTCCTGGGCCTAAAACATTGATCATATTCAAGTTTTGTGCCTTGATGACTCGGTTGAGATGGACGTAGATAAAGTTTAGCCCTGGCGAAGTTCCCCAATGTCCTAACAGCCGGGGTTTAATATGTTCTAGCTTTAATGGTTCACGCAGCAAGGGATTATCTAATAGATAGATTTGCCCAACGGCAAGGTAATTTGCTGCACGCCAGTAAGCGTCTATTTTCCGCAGTTCTTCCGGTGAAAGAGTTGTTGGGGTGAGAGTTGCTTCTACCATACAAAATAGATTGTAAATTACTTAGGTGAAATTCTTAGCCAGACGTAACGCTCTTAACAGTACACATCTTTTTTCGGCGCTTTTGGAAAGTACTTACACCAAAAATTGCAGGTTTTGTCTTTCAGTATGCGTGAAACAAAAAAGACTTATCCACAAAGTTTAATCACTTGGATATCACCTGGCTATGTTTCACTTAAACCCTAACTATTTCTATTTAATTCGCTCTCTATCTAAAGCAACGGATTCATATTAAGTGTGTATGTCATTAGCCGTACAGAACCGTACTATGGGTTAGGATGAAACGCTCTAAGCTTTAACTCACTTTTTATTGTTTGGAAATCACTAGGCTCTGTTGCCTTTATGATAATTTCATGATTGTCATGCCTTGGGGGAGCGTCTTTGGCTCCTTAATTCTGAATTTTAGATTTTTCCTCAACTCGTATCAAGAATTACATCATTTATTTACTAAGACTAATTCTGATATCTGCCATCAACTATTCCCTAGTTAGAGGCAAATATTTAGCAAGATTAAGTAAACTTAAAAAAGTTTATTTAAAAGCTCCTCGCCTCTAATTACCTCAGACATTAGGGGCTTTCTCTCTGTTTCAGAAAAGACGATAGACTTAATAACTTTACTATTTGGATGGAATCAGATCAAAACAGAGATTTGGCTAATTTTTTACTTAAAACAAGTGTAAAAATTATATAATTTTTTCCTTTTTCTTGCCTTTACGTTTTTTCTACGAGACTCTGCACTTTCACTTAGTGTCTCGCAGAGAAGGCGGTTTGTTTCCTTATCTATATTTTTCACTATTCATTTAGGATTGCTATAGTATTGTTTGCAAATAATTAACATTCAAGGACTTGTTCTATGAAACACCTACATTAAATTGGCTTCAAAATCAGATTCCAGCAGAAATACTTAATGAGTTTGCTCGTCGTTGGCGCAATCAGTAAACCTAAAGTGTTTAACCGCGTAAATGCTCTGACTGCTTTTGCAGATATCGCCCCCAGCATCATGGCTTGGTGCTGGATGTTGAGATGTGTTTTCACTGAGTACCAAAACGCATACGGACAAATGACTTTTTAGTTAAAACTGGGTGTAGGAAAAAAACAGAAGAATTTAAATTAAATTCCGGATCGGACGAGTGTATGCAAGTCTATTGTCTAAAAATAGAGCCGTAAAGTATTATGATTAACCAGATTAAACTTTTGCAATCCTGCTGGCATATTTCTCCTCCGTGGGGTCAAGCCATGCCTCCTTTAGCAGTTGAGATGCTAGAAAAAGTTTTCCTGTCAAACTCCGATTTACCAGGCTACTGCTGCGGTGTTCATTGGGAAGGGCAAGAGTGGATTTATGCAATTTTTTGCCTGGGTGAAATGCTTTACTTGCCTTCTAAAGAATTTCATCGAACAAATACATTCAAAAATACTACTGTTCGAGCTTCAGTTTTTCAATTAGGGGACATAGTTGAAGTTGATTTTAGCGAAGAACCGACACGTCGTATTATTCAAGGGATTTTTAGCCTCAAAAGCAATTGGCTTTACGCTGTGGAGTGGTGTCCCCCAATGCTGGGAGAAACGGCATTGAATCAAAGCCGACTCATCTGGCTTGCTGATGTTGATTTAGTAAAAGCGCGGGTATGAGCATTGTCATGGGAGCATAACAATAGCAAAGTTAATTGCTCCCAAGCGATCGCTAGCTCAAACCTACTTATTGTCTAATTTTATACCAATTAAATAAAAAGTTTTTTATTTACATCAACTCAACTATTGATACTCGTTTGTAACTATAGGAATCATATTTGATTTCTAAAAAATCTAAGTATTTGTAGGGTGTGTTAGGCGTAAGCCGTAACGCACCAAAGCCTTAAGAATAGTGCGTTACGCTGTCGCTAACGCAACGCCAGCGACGCTCCTGCGTCGCTACCGCTACGAAGTAGCTCAAGTCGGGAAACCCGCCCATACGACTGGCTCCTCTACGTATCTTTTCAAAAATCAAATAGTAGTCCTATATAAATTCCAGCTTCACGTTTATCACAAAATGAACACTTTCTATTTAAATTATCACCAAAGTTGTCCACTAATAACTGCTGCGATGACTTCTTGCTGTCCTGGATGCAAGCGTTCATAACCGAAATATAAAGCTGTTCATGAGCGATCGCCCACTATGGATGAAAGAAACCATTCTGTTTTCTTAGGAGAGGGATATACAATTAAAACTAACACCCTTGCAAGAGTGTTAGTTTTAATAGTGCTGAATAAGCTATAAAGTTAAACTCTAACGTAGTGAGCAGGAACCCAACGGCGGCCATATCTTGTTCTTTCCCAATGTCCGGGAATTAGCCTTCTGTGAACAACACGACGGGCAAACACGTTATGTCTTTGAACACCAGGTCTAACAATGATCTCTGCTGCTGATGCCTGTGATGGCAAGGAACCAATTATAAGTGGTAAAGCAAGTAAAGTGCCAACCAAGATACGCTTCATGATTTAATCTCCTATGGATTACTTTTGGTTTACTTGACTACATACAACATTCCTAAATAATTCAGATTCTTCCCTTTCCCTACACAGATAATATTTTGAAATATCTTTGTTATAGGATTTTCCCCATTAAGGAAATTGACTCTAAAATTAGAGGAAGTCTTTTTTGTCTCACGACTTAATTAAGATTGATGTATAACATTGAGTTTAAAACACTAAATAGAAACACAGATGGTAAGAAAGTCCTAATTTAGGTGTGACTAAAGTCATACTTACGTGATGGGGAATTTCTGAAAAAAGTATGTAAAAAATCAATACCTGAGCATTTATAGCAAGGGACTGGGTGAAAAGTCTTTTTGTGTCTAAATGTTTTAACCACCAAGGCTTATGCTATAGCTTATTTTTCCAGATTCCAGCCCAACGCTAGTGCTACGTCAGCAGCTAATTCTAAAGGATTAAATGGTTTAGCGATCGCACTAATCATTCCCATCTGGTTATAGCGATGGCGATCGGAAGCCTGGATTTTGGCAGTTAAGAAAATTACCGGAATGGCTTTAGTTACCGGATTGGCTTGTAATCTTTCAAAGGTAGCGATACCATCCATCTCTGGCATCATGACATCCAGTAAAATTGCATCTGGTTGATAAGTCTCAGCTTTAGTTATGCCCTCTCGGCCAGAACTCGCTGTCTCAACTTTCCAGCCTGCGACTGTTTCCAAACAAATCTTGGCAACTTCTTGAATATACTGCTCGTTATCAACCACTAGAATTCGCTTTGTTGTCATCACCGCTATCCTCTGCTTGGTTGTAAGTAACTCGCTGAAGTAACTCTATCACCCGTTGTTCAAATTCCTGATTAGTAACACGTCCTTTAGCTAAAAACTCTGTATCTTGACTTAATTGGCTATTTATAATTGGCCCGTAATTACTATGAATCATGGGAATATTTGAAGAATCTTCTAAATCAGGATGTGGAGAAATATTAAACAACGGCAGAGTAACGTAAAAAGTGCTACCTTCGCCCAATGTACTTTCAACCCAAATGCGTCCGCCGTGTTGCTGCATAATGCTCTTACAAATTGCCAAACCTAAACCAGTACCATCATGGTTGCGTGAATCTGAAGAGTCAACTTGTTGAAAGCGCTCAAAGATACTCTCAAGTTTGTCAGTTGGAATGCCACGTCCGGTATCTTTGACTGTCAACAAAACTTCATCACCTTGTTGTTGCACCCCCAACCAAACTGTAGATCCGGCAGACGAAAATTTAATGGCGTTACTTAATAGATTAGTCAAGGTTTGAACAATGCGATCGCAATCTGCCAAAATTTGACCCGACAGGGCAGAAATCGATAGGGTTACTCCAGCTTTGTCAGCTAGAGGCTGCATGACATTGACTGCTTGAGTAATTAGATCAACGATATTGCAGATTTCTGATTCCATCTTCCCCTTACCCGACTCGATCCGCTCAATGTCTAAAATGTCGTTAATTAAGCGTACCAAGCGTTCGCTGCTATCGGTGGCAATTTGTAGCAGACGTTTTCCCTGATCTGAGTCTGGCTGTAGCAAGCCACTGGCTAGCATTCCTAGAGAACCGTAAATCGAAGTTAAAGGTGTGCGGAGTTCATGGCTAACAACAGAGACAAACTCATCTTTCATCCGTTCAATTTGCTTTCGTTCAGTGATATCTCGTAAAATAACCGTATAGAATGTTTCGTCTCCTAGATCAATTTTAGAAATGGAAGCCTCTGCTGGAAACTCAGTACCATCCTTACGGCGACCATAGATTTCCCGGCGTTCTCCCATCCGGCGGGCAACGTTGGGAGATTGTCCAAAATCAACTACATGTTGACGATGCCTGTGGAAAAAGCGCTGCGGTAAAAGTAAATCAAGACTCTGACCAATCACTTCCTGGGCAGAGTAGCCGAAAATTTTCTCTGCTCCTTGATTAAACAAAGTGATACTTTGGAATCCGTTAATGGAAATAATTGCATCATCAGCAATATCTAAAATCCGGGCAAATCGGGCTTGAGAAAATCGTAGTTCTTCTTGTGTGCGCTGACGTTCATCGAGTTGTGACTGCAATTGTTTATTTACGCTAACTAATTCGGCGGTGCGCTCTGCTACTCTCATTTCTAGTTCGTTAATGGCTTGGTAAGAGGAGGATGAGGGTAAATCTCCTCCTGCTTCTCTGTTCCCCTGTGTCACACGCTGCCGCAATTTAATTCGTTCTAAGCGATTGACGATTCGAGTTACTAGTTCTGGCCCAACAATCGGCTTGCTTACAAAGTCATCAGCACCAACGCTAAACACCTGATTTACCATCTCAGCATCGCTATGGACGGTGAGGAATAAGATGGGTAAATCACTCCAGCGCGAACTATCGCGTACTCCCTGGCAAAGTTCTATCCCATTGGTATAAGGTAATTCCACATCTAAAATCAGCACATCTGGGGTAACCGCTTCTAAAGTCTCCCAGAACTGCCGGGGATCTTGAAGAGCGATCGCTTTGAGTCCCCAAGGGCTAAGTAAAGTTTGTAACAATGGCTGAATTTGCGGATCGTCATCCACAATTAATATTTTAGTTTCTGCATGGAGGTGATTTTGCAGAGTTTTTGTCACTGTTTCTACTGACGGGGTTGGTGATGCAGATATTGCCTTTGTGTTGTTTCCCTCTATTTCCCGACGCAATAACTGTACCCAATTTTGGAGGTTGTGGATTTCAGATTTACTCAAGGTTTTACCAGAACTTAGCAGCAGTTCGATATTACGGGCCAATTTTGAGCCAAGAGGTAAGCCAAAAGTCCCTAAAGATCCTGCCAATGTATGGGACTCTTTGGCTGCAAGGGAGAGCAATTGAGGATTTAAACTATTTTGATTTAAAGTTGCGATCGCTTGCTCTAAAAACCTCATCTGTTCCTGTACCCGTCCTTGAAATCGCTGCCAAATTTCTGCAACTGCGACTAGTGATTGCTGCTGTGATTTGAGATTTGGGACTGGAGATTTTGCCCGTTCTAATTCTCCCTGCTCCTCTTCTAATGGTTTCAGACGATAGCCGATACCATAAACTGTTTCGACCAAATCACTGGGCGCTCCTACAGCTTTAAGTTTGTGTCGTAACCCTTTGATATGAGTGCGAACAGCTTCTTCTTGTGGAGTATCTTCATAAGACCAAAGATGTTCTAAAATCATGCCACAGCTAAACACGCGGCGACTATTTCGCAAGAATAGTTCTAACAGAGCAAACTCTTTTGGGGTAAGAGGGAGCGAATTTCCTGCATAAATCGCTTCACAGCTACTAGGATCTAGCCGCAACTTTCCACTTTCCAACACAGGTTGCGAGGTTACGCCTGGGCGACGCAACAGCGCTCTCACACGAGCAACCAACTCTTCTTGATCAAAGGGTTTAACTAAATAATCATCTGCGCCTGCATCTAATCCGATCGCTTTTTCATGACTACTATCGCGTCCAGTCAATAACAATATCGGCATTTGCAAACCACTAGACCGGATTTTACGGCAAAGACTAATGCCATCCAGCTTGGGCAAAACTATATCCAGGAGAATTAAATCATAA
This sequence comes from Nostoc sp. DedVER02, assembly GCF_034530675.2. Taxonomy (NCBI): domain Bacteria; kingdom Bacillati; phylum Cyanobacteriota; class Cyanophyceae; order Nostocales; family Nostocaceae; genus Nostoc; species Nostoc sp. DedVER02. The sequence goes on along the minus strand of NZ_JAVRCP020000006.1, from coordinate 160,257 downwards.
TCGTAAGCTTGAATCAAATTCCAGGCAGCATCGCCATCAGTAGCAACTTCAACCGCATAGTTTTGGTTAGTCAAAACGGCAGTGAGTGTGTATGCATTTAACTCGTCATCTTCTACAACTAAAATTTTCATGTTAAAAGTTTTCCAAGTTAAAATGGATACAACAGATAACAAACAATAAAACAGGAGTCAGAATACAGAATTCAGAATTCAGAATACTCTACCCATAAAGGGATAGAGTTTTAAGATGAGAATATTTTAATTCTTTTCGCTTGACTTCAGGCGAAAGCGCAGCCCGGTTTTAACCAATATTCGTTACCCACTCGTACAGAATTCATAACTGTTAGCGATTAGGTAAGGTTTAGCCCATTCTGACTCCTGAGTTCTGAATTATTCTTATAAATTTAAATTACAAGGCTTTTCAAGTAATTAAACCATACCATTCTCTAACTATTTCGAGTCATAAAACTTTCAATACGCTACAACAGAAAAAACCCTCTGCGAAACCTGTGAAAAAACGAGTAACACTCACCTTTCCGAGACGCGCTGTGCAAATGCCAGTCACTTACGTACTGGCCAAAGAGTTCAACGTCGCGGCAAATATTATCCGCGCCCAAGTTGCCCCAAATCAAATTGGCAAGCTGGTAGTAGAACTAGCGGGAGATATCGATCAATTAGATGCCGCTATAGAATGGATGCGATCGCGCCATGTTAATGTTTCTTATACTTTAGGCGAAATTGCGATCGATGAAGATGTGTGTGTCCATTGTGGCTTGTGTACTGGGGTGTGCCCTACCGAAGCCCTGACTCTCAACCCAGATACGTATAAGCTGACATTCACGCGATCGCGCTGCATTGTCTGCGAACAGTGTATCCCCACTTGTCCTGTACAAGCAATCTCCACCAACCTTTAACCATCCAAATTTAATCTCTATCTCAGTTTAAACACATCTGCTATGACAGTACTATCACCCACCAGCCTAGTTTGGGCTGGAGAGTCATAAACTACCAACAGCGAAGGTATACCAGCTACATCCTGAAATAGCGTCATTCCTTCAGCGTGTTCTTCCCGATTTCCATAAGGAATATCTTGCACAAAATCTGGATTACTAAAGACATTCTCTCGCAAGTTAACGCCATTTATCCAACGGTACACTTGCACAGGCCCATCTAAATCCATTGTTGGGCCAGCTAAAATCAACAAATCTTTTCCATCTGTATACAAATCCCGAATTCCTAAACCATTCAACCAGACAAAATGCTTTTTATATAACTCCTTTGCTTCCCCAATTTGCCGTAGTTTCAAAATTCCAGGGCTAGAATCTTCTAACTCAATTTCCAGCACTATAGCCCAACCCCGCAATACAGGGCCACGCAAACCTAAAAAAATCCGGTTTTGATAAACACCTATTCCTTCAATATCAAAGCCATTATCTTTTCCCGGAATTGATGCCTTGATAAACAAACCTAAATGAGGATCGTTTGCCAAAGCTGTCATCAGCAAATTACCCTGTTCCGTTACCTCTAATTTAGCGGCATTCAACTGCACATCTAGTTTTTGAGGATTTGGGCAAGATGAGTATAAATTACCATCGATTAAAGGAATCCGTCCTAAAATGTAACGATTAGGTTCTGATTCAATTTTTGTCAGCCTTTTAAAATTTTGGGCATCAGTTTTATCAGGTTTAGGTTTTTTGCGTTTGTAGCTATGAGAACCAACAAACCATAAATAATTATCAGTGTAAGCAAGTCCTTCTATATCAATTTCTTGGTCTTCTGATACAGGCAAACTGGTAAATTCTGCTACCCGAAATTGTTGATGTTCTGCAAATTTATCACTATCAACTAAAGACAGACGCTCAATAGTTGAAGTTTCATCTGACCCCAACCATAAATACTTCTGATGTGTTAGCAGTACTGCTGATAAGTCTTTTCTATGTTCTTTAAAATTCTCTACAAAAGTTAAGTAAACTTGATTAAATAAATCTGATGCTGGCATTTTAAATCATCTTGATAATTGTAATAATATTAATTATGTAGGGCTACTATTTGATTTTTGAAAAGATAAGTAGGGGAGCCAGTCGCGTGGGCGGGTTTCCCGACTTGAGCGGTAGTGACGCAGGAGCGTCGCTGGCGTTGCGTTAGCGACAGCGTAACGCGCCAAAGCCTTAAGAGTAGCGTGTTACGCCTACTTAGATTTTTTAGAAATCAAATATGATTTCTATACTATCCTAAATGGCTAAGTAAAGATATTTTTCAATTATCTAAGTACATATATTTGATTCAAGTATATGATAGATGCAATATCTATCAATAGTTATAAAAAAAAATTTACAACTTCCATAAGGTAAAAATATAACAATTTGATGAGATGCAAACTTTTAACTAATGTTACTATGCAATAACTTTATAAGGTATGTCATTAAGATTGATTATGAAATTAGCTACACAACCCACAGTAAAAACTTTAGGGGACTACGCCTACCAAGCGATTCAAAAACACGTTAAGAAAACTTGGAAGTGGGAAAAATCAGTCAAGAAAGATGAAGATCCAGAAGCGCTACATCAAATGCGAGTGGGAATGCGTCGCTTACGGACGGCTGTAACTAGGTTTGAACTAGCATTAGATGTGCCGAAACCAATCAGCGATAAAAATATTGGTAAAATAGCTCGTCGTCTTGGTAATCTGCGAGATTTAGATGTACTCAAAGAAAGTTTGGAAAACAATTATCAACCAAAGTTACCCTGCAAAGAACAGGAATCTCTCAGAACAGCTTTCACAGCTTTAGCTAAACAACGTGAAGATGTACTATCGAGTGTGCAGAAAACGTTGAAAGATGAATCTTACAAGTCTCTTAAAGATTCATTGGATAAGTGGTTAGATAAACCAATTTATAAGCCTTTGGCATCTATTACTATTCAGAGAGTTCTCCCAGATTTACTATTACCAGAAGTAAGTAATTTTTTGCTACATCCAGGTTGGCTAATTGGCACTCAAGTTGTGGAATCAGAAATAAAAGTTAAGCATAACTGGGAACCAAAAAAAATTGAACAGCAATTGACAAAAGAAGGGGAAATTCTTCATAGTTTGCGAAAAGAAGCTAAACGTATCCGTTACCAAATGGAATTATTTACTGACTTATATGGTGAGTCTTACGCATCTTATATGACAGAAGTGAAAAATATCCAAGAAATTTTGGGTACGATGCAAGATAGTGCGGTATTAACCGATTGGCTGACAAATGTATTCAAATCAGAAATTAAGACTGAGTTACCTACTCTTGCTACTTTATTAACAGAAAATCGTTACCAGTCGTGGCAGCAGTGGCAACCTTTGCAAGAACGGTATCTGAAATCGGAAACTAGACATAGCTTTCATTTAACAATGTTGCATCCGCTTTCAGGAGTTATAAATTAAAGCTTCTTGTTGATTGGACATACTTTTCGGACATCCTCTGAGACTTACGCAAAAAATAACTAAAATCAAAACCATTATTCTCAGGTAGGGGCAATTCATGAATTGCCCTTACACTCTTTAATTACGAATTAAAAAGTGCTTTAATTTGCAACTGGCTGCTGACTGGGTATTGTTTCTACACCGACTTCTGGTAGAGGTGGACGCACACACAAATAAATCAATGGCCCAAATAGCGGTATCAACGCGATTAGCCAGAATATCTGTGGATTTTTCCAACCGCGACGCGCCATATCATCCCCTAGCAAAGCTGGAAATAAAAGGCCAAGTAGAGAAAAATCTAAACTCATTACATTGATAAAGCGGTTTGTTTGCCACTGTTGCACAAAACTGCCCCAATTTCCTCCTTTTAAGCCGTAGGCAACTAAAATAACTGTGGTTACAGTCAACGCAATCCCAGTCACACGAGAATCTAGCAGCTTGAGTAAGATATTCTTTTTACCGACAACCTGATTATTTGGTTCTCTAAGGGCTAGGTAGGGTAACAAGGCAAACATTCCGACTCCAAAAGAGGCTGTAGCAAATAGCCAAGCAGGTATTTTTTGTCCTCTGCCATCAATAAACACCACTGCACTGTAGATGAGAGGCCAGACACCCATGAGGTTAAATAGTGCTATGACTAACGGGTTAATACCTTGCCACTGTCCAGTAGAAAGGTTTTTAATTAACTCGAATGTACCGGGTTGCTCAGGAGGAGCGAGGAAAAAAGCATAGATAGTGAATCCTAACCACAGGAAGCCAAAGGCGATTTTTCTAACCATGAAAGATTTAAGTAGGATTAATTATTGATTTTGCCACTACAAATTGCCTATCTGCCTGCGATCGCATTATTCACTCATTTAGACTTGTAGCAGCTTATCTCTAAACCTTACCTTAAGGATTGAAATAACTGAAGGCTTCTGAGAGGTAATCAGCAGCAGATGCCACAACTGCGATCGCGCTTTCATAATCTAGGCGCGTTGGGCCCAAAACTCCCACACTTCCTACTGGTATTGAACCTCGGCGATAGTTGGAAGAAATTAAAGTACAGGTGCGGATCGGTTCTAATGGATTTTCTGCGCCAATGCGAACGGTTACTTTTGACTTACCCACATCCTCAAGCTCTGGTTCTTCAAATATTAATCGCCATAGTTGGTCTTGTTCTTCTTCCAACAGGTGGATAATCGTTTGTACCTGCTGTAACTGAGAAAATTCCGGCTGGCGCAAAACTTCTGACACACCCCGAACCATAATTTGGGTTGCTGTCGGTGCATGAGTGCGACGAGTCAATTCGGCAACTGAATTTTTCAGAAATTCCCCGTAGCGTTGGAACTCCTGATCTAGTTCGCTCCAGTTGAGGTTGGCTAATTCCAGCAGACTTCGCCCCCGCAAGTGGGTATTCAAAAAGTTAGAAACAATTTGCAACTCGCGATCGATTACCTCCGAATCCCGTTGTGTTTCCTCTGGTATTGGTGACAAATCCATCAACTTGGAATGTGTCTCGTAACCATCGGTAACAACAATTAACATGATCCGCCCAGCTTCAATTTGCACTAATTGCAGATGTCGCAATAGCGCTGTTGTCGTTTGCGGCATCGTAATCAAGCTAATACAACCACTCAAGGTTGCTAAAATTTGTGCGGCTCCTTGCAGTAGCGTTTCCAAACTCCAATCTTCCCACTGGAGACGCTTTTGCAATGCCATCTCTACTTCTCGTCCTATTTCCGTACCACTTTGGGGAAGCAAGCTACGAGCGTCTGTCTGCGACACGCTGCGCGAACGCAGAGAAGGTGTAATTAGCTGGTCAACATAAATGCGATAACCTGAATCTGAAGGCACTCGTCCGGCAGAGGCGTGCGGTTGGTAAAGTAATCCAGACTTTTCTAAAACGCCCATTACATTGCGAATTGTGGCTGAACTTACGCCTAGATCGTACTCCTCGACCAAAGCCTTTGAACCAACAGGCTCTGCCGTAGCAATGTAGTGACGTACTGTTGCCCAAAGTATATGCTGTTGTCGATTTGTTAACTGGACTTCCATAGGACATCTTTTGCTAGAGGCAAATTTTAATCAAATTCTGGAAAATTTGTAGATTTGATTGAAAACGAAGAGTATTAATAATTTATTAAGATAATAAATTATACAATTATATTGCGATCGCTAATTTTAAGGTTCATGTACACCATTTTTTAAAAGTGCGCTCTAAATAGAATCTAGGCTTTGCAGCGCAAGCTGATAGTTTGATACAACATCTTTTTCCGCCTTATTTTTGCATGATTCTACACTTATAAAAGTATTGTTGTATACGTATTTTTGCGGCTATCTTAGCTAAGATTTAGGTCGGAAAGTTCAGTAAGTTATGTAACTACTGTAGAAAGTTACAAGCTTTTCTGGCAAGTTTCTAAGTTAATTTAGTACTATTCTCACAATATCAAAAGCCAGATGGAATTAAGTTCCATCTGAGTAATGCACCTAAACGCAAGCTAATACTGGGGAATTGAATGGTCTACTAAGACAGAGTAAGCATCAATACCACCCGAAATATTTTGCACATTTGTAAAACCTTGAGCAATTAACCACTGGCACATTTGGGCAGAGCGGATACCGTGATGGCATAACACAAGGGTTTCAGCTTCAGGGTTGAAGAGGGTAGGTATTTCATGTCCCCATTCGGCAAATTGACTCAAGGGTAGGTTGACAAAGCCCTCAATGTTAGCGATCGCCAATTCTTCTGGTTCTCGCACATCGACTAGCTGTATACTTCCATCACCAGAGGAAAGACGTTGTGCGAGTTCTTGTACACTAATCTGGTTCATGGGTTGACTAAAAAAATTCCCGATAAACAGTCCTAATCTTATTTTATGGTGACAGAAAATCTCTGCCTTTGCATGAGTATCCATTCTCAACAAGGCTGATAAATTCTGCTAGGCTTTCTGCTTAAATGGCTGTAAACCGTCTTTTTTAAAGGTTTAATGTGAATAGTCAACGCTCATTTATCGGTTTTATCGTCGCAGGTGCGATCGCCTTGCTAATTGCGATCGCAGGCTTATACTGGTTTTTCGCCAAAAGTCCGGCTAACCTGATTGCTTCTACCTCCCAGCCTGGTGCAGCCATATTCGTATCAAAACTCTCCCCTGTAATGGTTTCATTGCTAGCGAATCCCGAACGGTTGCAGGCGTTGGATCGTGAAGAGGAATTATCTAAACTCAAAACCAGTTTGTTCGCCAAGAGTGGCATAGATTATAAACAAGACGTTCAACCCTGGTTAGGGAATGAAATTACATTAGCTATCAGCACCTTAGATATCGATCGAGACTCAGAAAACGGACAGCAGCCAGGGTATCTCTTAGCATTAGCAACCAAGCAACCAGAGAAAAGCCGCGAGTTTGTCGAATTGTTGTTTTCTAAACGGGCGTTATCTGGAGCAACTTTAGCTGTTGAAGAATATAAGGGCCTAAAACTGATTTCTGACAATTCTCAACCAGAGAAGGATTTACTTTCAGGTGCGGTTGTTGGTGAAGGCTTTGTGTTGTTTGCCAACAATCCGAAAGTGTTGAAAGACGCGATCAATAACGTCCAAGCGCCGGATCTGAATTTGACTAGCTCCCCCGAATACCAAAAAGCTACTAAAGAACTGCCCAAAGGGGGTTTAGCTGTAGCGTTTTTGAACCTTCCCGTTGTGGCAAAATGGCAAGGCTTAGAATTGTCAGAACAACTTTATAACAGTGAAATTATTTCTCTGGCATTGAATCCCAAAGGATTGCTAGCAGAAACCACATTTTTGACTTCATCAGAAATTCTCACTCCATCTGCACCACTATCTAAACCTGTGGGAGCATTGCAGTATGTTCCAGCATCCGCAGGTTTGGCAATTTCCGGCTCAAATTTGAGCAATTTGGCTGACAGCGATTTAGCCAAACTCTGGAGACAAGCAACAGCTACTATATATGGTTCTGGGGAAGATGTGGTTTCTCGGTTAGCCAAACCTTTGGTAGATGCTCAGAAAAACTGGGGGATAAACTTACCAGAGGATATTTTTAGCTGGGTACAGGGAGAATACGCCATAGCATTGTTACCTGAGAAAGAGCAAACAACCCCTCATTGGATTTTTGTGGTGGAAAAATCTGAGAGTGTAGAATCAGGTGTTGCTCGATTAGATGCGATCGCATCATCCAATGGACTCAGCATTAATCCCCTAACTATAGATAAGCAAAAAATCTCCGCTTGGACAGAGTTAACTACAGCTACTAAAAAAAGTGATGCTAAAGAGGGAGCATCCTTCAGCATTGAAACAAAAGTGCGAGGATTGCATACAACTTTAGGAAATTACGAAATTTTCACCTCTGACTTAGAAACGATGGATGAAATTCTCACAATCAAAGATAATTCCATAATTGATCATCCCAATTTCAAAGATAGTATTGCTACGATTCCCTTACCAAACCAAGGCTATATATATCTTGACTGGACAAAGAGCCAGAATTTGTTAGAGCGTCAAGTACCAATTCTCAAACTAGCGGAAGTTTTAGGGAAACCGTTTTTTGATAATTTGCGATCGCTCACAGTCAGCAGTTATGGAACTGACACGCGATCGCTCAAAGGTGGCGTTTTCTTCCAACTCAATAATTCCTGAAACTTTCACAAAAGCTCAAGTGCAGAAGGTAAAACTATTTTACCTTCTGCCTTTTTATATCTTGTAATATTTGCTATTTAAATCGTCCATCAAGAGTTTTCTCTCCTAAAGAAAACCCTGCGTCCAATAGAGGTAATCACATCCAAATTATAAGTTTGGGAATTGTAGCTGCTGTTTATATCAAGAAACAACCTAGCAATTAGCTGTTTGCGTTAAAAACCCTTTATTGTGGCACATTTTAATGTGGCACAACCAACTGAAAATTCACTGGAATTTTTTCATTAGAATATGTATATATCATTACTAATTTAACAGCCTGTTGGAGGGCTACCATGAAATACTGTCGCCCCCGACTTCAGTTTAGCGGCGGCTGGTTGTTGGCTATATTTACCGCCATCACAGCTACCCCTGTAATAGCAGAAACAGCGAATTTTGCTACTTTAAACTTATCAGCAAACTTTAATGCAGCACAAGGAACAGTGCAGGGGTTTACAGGTGGTTCTTATTCATTGTCTGCCATAAGTAACCGCGATCGCGATCAAAAAGCCTGTATTGGTTTTGCCGATCCTAATCCAGATCATATTATGGTTTTGGAAAAGGACTTTTCCCAGCTAACAATCCAGGTTGATAGCAACAATACCGACACAACTTTGCTCATTCAAGGCCCAGATCAAAATACAATTCGTTGCGGCGATGATACTGGCAAAAGAAAAGATGCTAGCGTTAGCGATCAGAAATGGAAAAGTGGCACTTATCGGATTTGGGTAGGTACATTCAATCCTGGAGTCAAGCGTGATTATACTTTGACAGTAGAGCAGGAGTAGAGGCAGGGGAGCAGGGGGCAGGGGGACAAGGAGAAAAATACCAATTCCCAATTCCCAATTCCCCATTCCCCATTCCCCATTCCCAATTCCCAATTTTTACGTGCAACACCTGAGAGGATAATATGGGAGAGTAGCTTGTTGTGCTTTCCGAGGGTGCTATCTCGTGCTATCTATACTGCGTGCTGACTTTCGTATCATATTTGAACGTGACCCAGCTGCCCGTAACTGGTTGGAAGTTTTATTTTGTTACCCTGGTTTGCAAGCCCTGCTATTCCATAGGCTGGCTCACTGGCTGTATACTGTTGGTCTTCCCTTTATTCCTCGCCTGATTTCTCACTTGGCTCGGTTTTTGACTGGAATCGAAATTCACCCTGGTGCAACAATTGGGCATGGTGTATTTATTGACCACGGGATGGGTGTAGTAATTGGTGAAACTGCGATCGTGGGAGATTATGCCTTAATTTATCAAGGTGTCACCCTTGGAGGTACTGGTAAAGAATGTGGCAAGCGGCATCCAACTGTGGGGGAAAATGTCGTAGTTGGGGCGGGAGCTAAGGTGCTGGGCAATATCCAAGTTGGCAATAATGTTCGTATTGGCGCTGGATCTGTTGTTCTCAGGGATGTCCCTTCTGACTGCACTGTAGTGGGTGTACCTGGGCGGATTATATATCGTTCTGGAGTCCGGGTTGCACCTCTGGAACACAATAATTTACCAGATTCCGAAGCCGAAGTGATTCGTGCTTTAGTAGACCGGATTGAGGCGCTGGAAGAACAAATACAAAATCTTCAACGCACTAACTCTTCTGAAAAAACTCCTGTATTGGTAAGTTGTGTAGCTTCTAACCAAGCTGATTTTTCACAAAAAGCTCCTGTGTGTAGCCTTAAAGATAAGACAATACAGCAGTTTCTCGATGGTGCAGGTATTTAAATCAAGTTAGGAGAGACGCGATTAATCACGTCTGTACAAGAGAGGCGATTAATCGCCTCTGTGAGGAGTGAAGAATAAAAATTATCTTTGCACGTTCAAGCTCATAACTCCTAACGGACAAAATTAAGGATTAATTTCTTCACAAGACCATTCTTGATTTTCATCGCGGCGATAAAATTTTCTATTTTGTGGTTCGCCGCGCAATTCTAAGTGGTCTACCTCCACTGGGTTGAGTAGCAGTAGGGAAAAATTAGGTAATGGCTGCACTGAGTCGGGTGCTGGTGGTGCAAAAGCTTCTGGGGTTTCAACTCTGGGTTTACCAGGATGGGGCCAAGCAAACTGTAAACGTGCAGCATCACTAAGTTCTTGCCACATTGCAATGCGCGCTGGTTGTAAATCCTGGTGAGAATCATCACTCCTGACTAGGGTCAAATCGCCATTGATGCGGAATTGTTCTCGTGTATTGGGGAAGTACCAGCAAATTTCTGCCCAAGGTTGTTGCTGTATCTGGTCGGCTTTAGCGCTACGAGTATCTGTGATGAATTTTAGCTGGTTTGTATCTTCCAGAAAGCCGCGAAAGACTAAGGTACGATTAGCGGGGCGACCATTGGGCTGCACTGTTGCTAGTTGCAAATAACGGGCATAAACAAGGCTACGGTTGCGATGGAGTGCATGAGCGATCGCACCTCGCCAAGGAGCAAGAGACATTATACAATTCTGTTGGTAATCTAAGGCCAGGTATTCCTGAACATACTACCACTTCAATACTCCTGGTTGAGTGTCGGTGATTCCAAAAAGTTCTCTAAGGCTAAGAAGCTTTAAGATTCCACTGCTGTAATATATATGTAAATTCTTAATATAAATAACATCTAATGAGTTCCTTCCCTCCTAATCGTGCTAATACCCTCAAAGCTGCTTTTCGTGTTTGTGATGTAGCTCCTCTGGTAACTATTAAAGATATTGAACGTTATTATGTTAATTTATCAAAAGTTCGCAAGACAGAGGCAATTAAAAAAATTAAAACTCGCTTAGATTTTCTTGAACCCGCAGAATTTTGCAGCCTTCTTTTTACTGGACATCGCGGATGTGGTAAAAGTACTGAATTAAGGAAGATTCAGCAAGAATGGGAATCTCAATATAAAGTTATTTATATTGAAGCAGACGCTGAACTAGATATATTAGACGCAGAATACACAGATTTATATTTGGTAATTATTAAAAAAGTTGCTGATGTTCTATACACATCAGAATTAAATTTTGATACAAAACTTTTAAATAATTTTGAGTCTTGGTTTAAAGAAATTACTCAAGAAACTGAACAAACAGTTGAAAGGTCGGTAAGTCTCGGTACTCAGGCAGAAGCAGGAATAAAGATTCCTTTTATTTCAAAGCTGTTGGGTAAAGTACAAGCTCAAATAAAAGGTGGTGACAAACAAAGAAAGACTGTTCGGCAGAATTTACAAAAAGATATTGGTCGGTTACAAGCTGATATAAATTTGTTGTTGGGTGATGCTTTTGTCAAGCTTAAATCAAAATACCCGGAATATGAAAAAGGATTTCTAATTATTTTTGATAACTTAGATAGGGTTCCTCCCAATGTAGCTAAACATTTATTTTGTGATTACTCATTTCAATTACAAAGTCTACATTGTACGATTATCTATACAGCGCCAATTTCTATAGTCTATTCTGAAAATAATTTGAGTAATTCCTTCGACACGCCCAATATTGTGCCGATGGTCAATATATATGAGTTTGAACAAGACAAAAACGAGCTAAATTATAATGATGAGGGTATAACAGCAATTACTAGTTTAATTGAACAAAGAGTTGAAATAGATGCAGTGTTTGAATCGCGTCAACTGTTAGTAGATTTAGCCAAAGCAAGCGGCGGTCACATCCGTCAATTGATGCAAATAGCATCACAAGCATTTCTGACAGCAGCAACTCGCGATCGCGATCAAGTTACTGCTGATGATATCACTTATGCGATTAAGCAAGAACAGTTTAATTTTGAGCGGAGTATCCCAACAGAATACTATTCTGCTTTGGCTGCGGTATATATTAAGAAGGATGTTTCTAAAGATGAAATCGGCCGGTTAATGCTGTTCAGTCTTTGGGTTTTTGAATACAACGGCAAAAATCGCTGGAATTATGTTAATCCAGTTGTGAGGCAAATCCATGCTTTCCAAGAAGCAGTCAAATCAGCCACAAGTAACCCCTGAGTTGAATTTAAAGAAAGAAACTTTTGTACAAATAAATCAGCAGTCATTAGCAGAACTGTTAACCTTTATTGACTTTGCTGATACTCAGTTAACGATTGGGTTTGTCGCTGTTAACTTTGCTGAAGATAGAAATACTTTAATTGAAATCCTCAAAAATCATCCTCAATGTGATGATATTCAGTTTGAAATTCTCAATTTTGCCGATCCTAATTTGCGTTTTTTAAGGGATGAGATTGTTCGGGATTTAAAAGAAGTTGATTTAGAACCAGATAAAAAATTAGTTTTAATTGCCATCGGTTTAGAAAAGTCTATTGGTCTATCTGGGGAATATCCTCCTGTACTGCAAGACTTGAACTTTGTGCGAGACGCTTTTAGTGATAGCGTTCCTCACCCTGTACTGATATTTTTACCAGATCATGCCCTAATGCGTTTGGTAAAATATGCCCCAGATTTTTGGGCATGGAGAAAAGGAGTATTTTATTTTCAAACAGTCCAGTCTACTCAAGAGTTGGCTATTGAAAAAACAATTCAGTCTGAGAGGATATTAGGAAGTTTAGATTTACTAGAAAGACAAGAGCGGATTGATTTACTTGAACGCTTGCTAATGGAACAATCAACAGATGTACGTACCCGGATTAATATTTTGAAGGAGTTAGGGGTAGCTTATAGCAGTATTGGTGAGGTACAAAAAGCAGAAGATTTTTTGCTAACAGCTTTGAAGTTGACTGAAGAAGATGAAAATTTAGTAGGAATTAAAGCTAGCGTTCTCCACTCTCTGGGAATACTTTACGCCGACAAAGGGGAAGTGGATGAAGCGATCGCACTCTACAATCAGTCTTTGGAAATAAAAAAACGCATTGGAGATGTCCAAGGCAAAGCGGCGACATTGCATTGCTTGGGAATACTTTACGCCGACAAAGGGGAAGTGGATGAAGCGATCGCACTCTACAATCAGTCTTTGGAAATAAAAGAACGCATTGGTAATGTCCAAGGCAAAGCGGCGACGTTGCACTGTCTGGGAATACTTTACGCCGACAAAGGGGAAGTGGATGAAGCGATCGCACTCTACAATCAGTCTTTAGAAATAGAAGAACGCATTGGTAATGTCCAAGGCAAAGCGGCGACATTGCACTGTCTGGGAATACTTTACGCCGACAAAGGGGAAGTGGATGAAGCGATCGCACTCTACAATCAGTCTTTGTCAATAAATGAACGCATTGGTAATGTCCAAACCAAAGCGGCGACGTTGCACCAACTGGCAGGTATCTACGCCAACAAAGGGGAAGTGGATGAAGCGATCGCACTCTACAATCAGTCTTTGGAAATAGAAGAACGCATTGGTAATGTCCAAGGGAAAGCAATTACTCTGTGGTGGTTAGGACATTTGGCAGAACAGCAGGGTGAATACACTAAAGCAATATCTTATTTGCAACCAGCTTTAGAGATTTTGCAGCGATTGAAGTCACCGGATGCTGAAAGTGTGAGTGCAAGTCTTGATAGGATAATTCGTAATTCGTAATTACTGAAAGATTTTTGTCTCACGCAGAGGCGCACAGAAGAATGCAAAAGTGTAATTTAAGTAAATGAAAACTGCTGTAATGAGTCTTTGATACTCGCCGACGAGTATTTAAACTTCATTCATGAACCTCAGAGCTTTGTTAATGAACCTCAGAGCTTCGTTAATGAACCTCAGAGCTTCGTTAATGAACCTCAGAGCTTCGTTCGTGAACCTTAGAGCTTTGTTAATGAACCTTTGAGCTTCGTTAATGAACCTTTGAACTTCGTTCGTGAACCTCAGAGCTTTGTTAATGAACCTCAAAGCTTCGTTAATGAACCTTGGAGCTTTGTTGATGAACTTTGACAGCTATTTAGGTGAGAGAATCAGGATCTACACCGAGCGATCGCAACTGTTCTAATAATAATTGGGTGCGTCGCTGTGCTTGTTGAGCTTCTTGTTTTGCTTCTTTTACCTGTTCTTCTGGTGTTAAAAGCTTTTCCCCTTGCTGGTTATACCAATACAACCACTCACGGGGAATGCCTATATAAGTTCCCCGTTCGATGCCAATTCCTAAACCGATTTCTGGCAACCAAGCAGGATGAGTATTTTCTAATATTACATAGCCACCATTGATTAATTTATATACTTCTAACCGTGGCTTGCGGCGGCGAAGTGGGTTGTAAACTACATAATATAAAATCCCTAGTTTTGCATACTCTGCTTTTTTCGTTGAGTATTCACCACGATAATTGTGCGAAACTACCTCTAACACTAATATTGGTAATTTATTCTCTTCCCAAAGCACATAACTAGGACGGAGATTTTCATCATAAAAGCGCTCTACGCCCAGACTCAAAAACCCATCTGGGACTATCGCTGGCAAACCTGGATCGTAATAAATACCCATGCGAATACCAAAAAACCAATTCATGCGTTCTGCCCAAGCCATTGCTAATACGCTTCTGAGTAAATCGGGAATTGATTTTTGTAATTGATTATCTACTGGGGTATCGTCAGAGTCAGGTAGTTCTTTTGAAGAGGGCAAACGAGTTGATGGATCGTAATTTACCATGATGGATTTACCGTTCTTCAGTTATTAGTGCATCTTTATTTTATTAATGAATCTCGATCGCAATTTCAATGAGAGAATCTGGATCTACAGCAAGCGATAGACTCTTTACTAATTTGTAATTCATATATGAAAACCTATGACTGGATTGTAGTTGGCGGTGGAATTGCGGGTGCTGCACTCGCTTATGAATTAGTCAAAACAGGTTTTGCTGTACTTTTATTGGAGCAATACCAAACACCACAGAATGCAACTCGCTATAGTTATGGTGGGCTTGCTTATTGGTCGGGGAATACGCCACTAACTCGGCAATTGTGCGAAGATGCGATCGCGCGTTACCATATCCTATCTCAAGAGTTAGACGCTGATATCCAGTTTCGGGAATTAGATTTATTACTTACTATTTCAGCCGCTAATGACCCAGAGGCAACGGCTGCATCATATAATGATTCTGCCATTCCACCCCGTTTACTCAGTGTGCAAGAAGCTTGTGAGTTGGAACCGCAGCTAAATCCAGAAGCAATATCTGGGGCTTTAACTGTTAAACACGGTCATATTCACCCAGAAAAAACAGCACTTGCTTATATCCAAGCTTTTCTGCGGGCTGGTGGTGAAATGCAGATTACCCAAGTATTGCAAGTACTCCAAGATGGTGTAAAAACCACTACTGCAACTTTCCGCAGTGCGAACGTTGTCATCTGTGCGGGTGGACTCAGCCGCCAACTACTAAAATCTGCTGGTATTCCCGTCAAGCTGTATTTTACCCACGCAGAAATTATTGAAACCCCGCCTATGGATGTGCAGTTACGCACCTTAGTTATGCCAGCGAATCAGCAACGTTTTCAACTAGAAGCTGAATCTTCTCAAGTTGATGAATTGTGGGATGAACTAGGTAATGAGTTAGTACCACCGATTTTAGATGCGGGTGCAATTCAGTTTCAAGATGGTAGTATCCGCATTGGTCAAATTAGCCGTGCGATCGCAGATCCTCACGCTAAGGTAAACTCGGAAGATAGTGAAAAGTGGTTGCGAAAAAGTGTTGGTCAAGTTTTACCAGCTTTGGGAAATTTACCAGGAACTTGGCATCATTGCTTGGTGGCATTTAGTAGCGATAAACTTCCCTTAATTGGTGGTATCGTAGCATTTGAGGGTGTTCATATTTTCTCTGGGTTTAGCAATCCCCTAGTACTTATACCACCTTTAGCAAAGCGCTATGCTAATTTTGTAACTGGCGAGAAAGATGAAATTATTACACAAATGCTAATCTAAAAACCCCGCAGTCAAAAACACAAATATTACTAGTACTGACACATTAGGCGCAGTCATACTTTACAGGTATAAAAAGGTGATATGGCCTGCACTGATTTTAGTTCAATTTTATACTTGGTTAATTGACAATAGTGCATCTTGTCTGTCTAAATAAATAATTAGAGTTCGCTTAATTTTCAGTAAAGGAACAGCAGCAATGTCTTCCATTGAGGAGAATAAAATAATTGCTCAACAGTGGTTTAAATTTATTAGCGAGCATAGAATCGAAGATATTTGCGAGATAACCGCCCCGACTTGGAAAATTCACGGTGCTTTACCAGGGCTTCCCCTTGGCCCTGAAGGGGTACGTAAACTCTTCGGTTCATTTGGGCCTATCCAGCAGAAATGGACAATTGAAGACGTAATTGCTGAAGGTGACAAAGTTGTTGTGCGCGCGACCAATACCTGCATTCAGGATAGTTTTCTTGGCATACCTGGCCGCGATCGTCAGCAGACGTTCACAGCTACTTTCATTCATTATATTGCCGACGGAAAAATAATTGAAACCTGGCGAAACGCTGACGATCTTGGACGGGTTCTTCAGCTTGGGGCACGGATTGAACCAGGAATATCCGAGTAACACTAGTGTTGTAAATATTTTAACCTGACTTAATAATTAGAACTATTTCTGTGTTAATCAGCTATCTGTTTAGCATCGACAATAGTTTTAAAAAAGCCGTTTTTAACTGTCTAGAATCTCAGACATTCATGGAAGAGAAAGGGTTTATTCCTTCATAAGGTATTGCATAGATATAAGAATATTTATAAAGTTAACAAAGCTTAATATTAAAATATTTGTTTTTTATTACAAAAATCAAACATTTTGTATAATGCGTCACTTTTTACTAGTAAACTATCGCACTATCATCACATTTTAAAGTTTAATATTGTCAACTTTCTATTAAGTTAGTTGATTGATCAAGAGGAAAATTCATAAAAAGATGAAAAGACAATTTAACAGACGCAAGTTTTTAATCTACGGTTCTGCGACTTTTGGAAGCAGCTTTTTTATCAAAGCTTGTGCGAATAATTCTCCAACTGCTACAGAGAGTCCAGCAGCGCTTTCTACTGCAACTCCGGCTGCTGCTACTGCTAGTGACACCATCAAAGTAGGTATTTTGCACTCTCTGAGTGGTACGATGTCTATTAGTGAAAAAAGTGTTGTCGATGCTGAAAAATTAGCAATTAAAGAAATTAACGCTGCTGGTGGTGTCTTAGGTAAACAAATTGAAGCAATTACTGAAGATGGCGCTTCTAACTGGGATACTTTCAGAGAAAAGGCAACTAAGCTAATCGATCAAGATAAAGTCGCTGTAGTTTTTGGTTGTTGGACTTCTGCTAGCCGCAAGAATGTTAAGCCAGTATTCGAGAGCAAAAATCACATGCTCTGGTATCCTGTGCAATATGAAGGTCAAGAGTGTTCTAAAAATATTTTCTACACCGGTGCTGCACCAAATCAACAAATCGAACCATCTGTTGATTGGTTGTTGAAAAATAAAGGTAAAGAATTCTTCTTAGTTGGCTCTGACTACGTTTTTCCTCGCACTGCTAATACAATTATTAAAGCCCAATTAGAAGCATTGGGCGGAAAAACAGTTGGTGAAGATTATTTACCTCTTGGCAATACAGAAGTTACACCTATCATTACGAAAATAAAACAGAATTTGCCCAATGGCGGCGTGATTTATAACACTCTAAACGGTGATAGTAATGTTGCTTTCTTCAAACAATTAAAAGGGGCTGGATTAACACCAGATAAATATCCCTCTATGTCTGTAAGTATTGCTGAAGAGGAAGTCAAAGCAATTGGTGTAGAGTATCTCAAAGGTCACTACGCTGCTTGGAACTATTTCCAAACAGTAGACACACCTGCTAATAAAAAGTTTGTTGCTGCTTTCAAAAAAGAGTACGGTGAAAATCGGGTAACAAATGACCCAATGGAAGCAGCATATATTGCAGTTTATTTATGGAAGCAAGCAGTACAAAAAGCTGGCACTACTGACATAGCTAAGGTAAGTGCTGCGGCTTATGGTCAAACTATAGATGCACCTGAAGGTAAAGTGACAATGGATGCCAATCATCACATATCAAAAATTGTGCGGATTGGTGAAGTTAGACAAGATGGATTGTTTGATATTGTCTATGCTACTCCTGCACCAGTTGAGCCACTTCCTTGGAATCAATTTGTAAAAGAGACTAAAGGGTTTGCTTGTGATTGGACTGACCCAGCGAAGGGTGGTAAGTACAAGAAAGTTTAAATAATTCGTAATTCGTATTAATTGCGGATTACGAACTCTCAGAAATAGTAGGGTGTGTTATGGCTTTAGCCTAACGCACCATCTTAGATAACGGTGCGTTAGGTGTTTATGTCATGTTTTTCATTACAAATAATATAGAAATGTGCGCCTAACATATCCTACGTTAATTATAAAAATAAGAAGCTGATAGATAGGGAAAAAAAGTGTTCGCAGGTTTTTTAGAAGCTGTATTTAATGGTATTAGTATTGGCGCTGTTTTATTAATTGCTGCGCTGGGACTAGCTATTATATTTGGATTAATGGGTGTCATTAATATGGCACATGGTGAATTGATGATGTTCGGCGCTTATACCACATTTGTTGTGCAAAATGTATGTAAGCAATTAGGTGGAGTATGGTTTGAAGTCTATATATTTTTAGCTTTGGTTATCGCTTTTATTTTCACGGGTGCTGTGGGATTAATTCTAGAAAGAGGTGTGATTCGTTATCTCTATGGACGACCATTAGAAACTCTCTTGGCAACTTGGGGAGTAAGTTTGATTTTTCAGCAGTTTGTTCGCAGTGTGAATTGGGTATTGATAATTGGCATAGCTATATTTTCTTTGTTATTTTTTGGAGGTTTATGGATTTTAAATTCCCGCACAGATTTGGGAAGAGTTCGTAACTGGATTGTGGCGGTGATATTTTTATTATCGTTGGGTGTAACAATAGCAACGGGCAATTTATTGAGTCAAACTTATCAGCTAGCAGTGACTCAACCTTGGTTTGGCGCTCAAAATGTGGATGTAACAGCGCCTACTTGGTTACAAGCGGGGATATCTTTAGGTGGTGTGCAATTGCCTTTTGCTAGGTTATTTATTATTGCTTTAACAATAATCTGTGTGGCGGGAATTTATTTATTTTTACAACGTTCTAGTTGGGGTTTAAGAATTCGCGCTGTGACGCAAAACCGGAGTATGAGTGCTTGTTTGGGTATCCCAACTCAAAAGGTTGATGCAATTACTTTTGCACTGGGTTCTGGTTTAGCTGGTGTGGCTGGATGTGCGATTAGTTTACTCGGTTCTGTAGGGCCAAATACCGGACAAAACTATATTATCGATACTTTTATGGTTGTTGTCGTAGGGGGTGTGGGTAATTTAGCTGGGACGATTGTGGCTGCTTTGGGTATTGGTACGGCTAATTTTTTAATCGGTTCTGGAACTTTGGCTTTGTTGTTGAGTCCTGTTAAACCTTTGGCTGATTTGTTTACTTTTTTTGCAACGACGAGTATGGCGAAGGTGATGGTATTTGCGCTGATTATTGTGTTTTTACAGTGGAAGCCTGGGGGGATTTTTCCGCAGAAGGGACGTACTGTTGATGTTTAAACGAACCGCAGAGACGCGGAGGGCGCAGAGATGAGAAAGAAGGAAGGAAGGTTAATTTTAATTGAGGTGGGGGTGGTAGTTGCGATCGCACTTTTCCTCATTGTTATTATGCCACTGTTGCTGACAGAGTTTCGTCTAAATTTGTTGGGGCGATTTTTGTCGCTGGCGATTGTGGCTTTGGGTATTGATTTGATTTGGGGGTATACTGGTTTATTGAGTCTGGGACATGGTATTTTCTTTGGTTTGGGTGGATATGCGATCGCAATGTACCTAAAACTACAAGTCCCGACTGGAGAATTACCTGATTTCATGGGGCTTTATGGGGTAACGGAACTTCCCGCTTTTTGGAAACCTTTTTATTCGTTTCCTTTGACAATAGCTAGTGTGGTATTAATTCCAGGGTTATTGGCGGGATTGTTGGGATATTTAGTTTTCCGTAATCGCCTCAAGGGAGTTTATTTTTCTATCTTGACTCAAGCCGGAACTATTGTATTTTTCAATTTCTTTAACGGTCAACAACAGTTTTTCAACGGTACGAACGGACTGATAGATTTTACAACTTTGTTTGGGGCAACGGTCAGCGATGCCAAAACGCAGTTTGTTTTCTACACGCTGACGGTAGTGTTTCTCGCAGCCACCTACGGAATTTGTCGCTGGTTGACAACTGGACGCTTTGGCAGATTGTTGATAGCGATTCGTGATGATGAGAGTCGGGTACGATTTTCTGGCTATGACCCTACAGATTTTAAGGTGTTGGTGTTTGCAGTTTCAGGTGCGATCGCAGGCATAGCAGGAGCATTTTACACCATTCAAAGCGGTTCTGTCTCACCCAGAGCAATGGATATTGCCTTTTCGATTGAAATGGTGATTTGGGTAGCTGTAGGCGGACGCGCTACTTTAATTGGCGCGATTGTGGGAACTTTGTTAGTAAATTATGCCCGCACTTTTTTAAGCGAACAATTTGCAGAAATCTGGCTATTTTTCCAAGGCGCACTATTTTTGATAGTCGTCACAGTCCTTCCTGACGGCATCGTGGGATGGTTGCGTAGTCAGAATATTTCTCTTTTCAACCGCCGTCAACAAATTGCTACATATCCCACCTTGGAAGAAGACCCTGAAGTGCAACATGAACGCGAAAATATTGGAAACTGAAAATGTAACTGTTAGTTTTGACGGTTTTAAAGCGCTAAATCAGCTTAATTTTAGTATGGATGTGGGTGAATTACGAGTAGTAATTGGCCCCAATGGTGCGGGAAAGACAACGTTTCTGGATGTGATTACCGGGAAAGTACAACCAACGATTGGGCGAGTTATGTTCAAAGGAAGAAACCTACGTTCTTTACCTGAATATAAAATTGCCCGATTGGGAATTGGGCGCAAGTTCCAAACACCTCGAATTTACTTAAACTTAACGCCCCGTGAAAATTTAGAGATTACCATTAACAAGAATAAAAATGTTTTTTCTACTCTGTTTGAACGTTATAATACTATTGAAAAGAATAATATTAAAGGATTATTAGAAACTATCGGTTTAACTCCTAAAGCAGACATCAGAGCAGCTTTACTTTCCCACGGAGAAAAGCAACGTTTAGAAATTGGGATGTTAGTAGCACAGTCTCCAGATTTATTACTTGTTGATGAACCCGTTGCGGGTTTAACAGATGAAGAAACCTATAATATCGGCGAACTGCTTTTAGCACTGGCACAAAGTCATTCCATTTTAGTAATTGAACATGATATGGAATTTGTGCGTCAAATTGCCAAGAAAGTAACAGTATTACATGAAGGTTCGGTGCTGTGCGAAGGAAATTTTGAAGAAGTGCAAAATGACTCTCGTGTGATTGAGGTTTATTTGGGAAAACAGGAAGAATGAAAAACGCAAATACTATTCGGTTAAAGCAGGAGACGCGATGAATCGCCGTCTCTACAAAAGACTAATTATTGTAGAGACGGCGATTTATCGCGTCTTTGTGATTTATAATTTTCATCAAAAAACCTTAACCGAACGGTATTGAAAACGCGATAACTTCATTAAGTTGCGCTAACCTACTTTCTATTTGCCTGCTGATTCTGGTCGCTTTGCGCTATTAAATACCTGCTCTACTGTTAGCACCCACTCAGGAATTAGCACTGATTCCATGCAAGTAGCACCTGTAAATACTTTATCCTCATACTGTCCCTCCACCCACTGGCAAATCGTAATTTGTTGCATTTGTGGGTCAACAATCCAATACTCTAATATTTCCCTAGCGGCATACTCAGTCCGCTTGTAGCGATAATCACGAACACTATTTGCTGTTCCTGGAGAAACAATTTCAATCACTAGCGCAGGTGGGGGCATATCACGAGTCAAGGTAGCACGAGTAGTACCGATAAGGGCAGCATAGGATTCTTCTGTGTGAACCATTAAGTCAGGTAAACGACATCTCGCACGTCGCCCCGCCACCTCAATTTCTGTATCCTTGTAAGCAACTAAATAAAATGGGAAATGTTTTAGTAGTTCAACGAATAAAAATCTTCCCAGATTGCTATTTTCCTGACTTTCTGGTGGCATCTCGACTAGTTCTCCATCCACCAACTCATAGTGTGTGTCTGTACCATCGTCATAGGTAAGATACTCCTCAAAGGTCAACAGTTTTTGGGTTTTCGTCGTTTGGGTCATTTGCTTTGCTAGCATCTGTATATTATGAAGTATGAGCTATATATTCCAGTTAGCCAAACAAGCAGTAATTACATAATAAAAGATATTTAGTATAATTGTATACTAAATAATTATTTTATTAAGTGTAACAATGCAATATATTCTCTTCGATACATGTATTTGGTTAAATTTAGCTCAAAAACCAGAATCACGTCCTCTTGTGAAAAGATAATGTCTATTACCATATAGAGACCTAAAAAGCATTAGAGAAAATAGAAATTGAAGATATTCCTCCAGATGAATTTGATCTTTTTGAAAGCCGTTTACGAGTGATGCGATATGCTTCATCGCTTTGCACTAGTGCAGAAGGACATATTTTCAATGACAACGAAGGGCGATGGTTTCATTCTCAGTTTGGTGGCAGTTTCTCTTGGCATTTAGTTTGTAAAAAATGTGGCGCATTGCTAGACACAGGGGAATTCTTTGATTAATTGAAATGCTTTTAACATTGCCTTGATGCTGTAAGCTTTGTGTTAATGCGTGAGGAAGGAATTATGGAGGCATTAACAACTGATAAACACTTTGAGTAAGAAGGTTTTACCCGCTTGTTAGAGTCAGCAAACTAACACTGCACTGAGCCTCTGCATGAAATTTTAATATCTAGGTAATTTATAATGCTAAAAATCTCGAACCTCAACGTTTACTACGGCGAAAGCCACATTCTTCGCAACGTAGATTTAAGTGTACCATCTGGGCAAATGGTCTGCCTAATTGGACGAAATGGTGTAGGTAAAACAACCTTACTCAAAACAATTATGGGATTACTCAAACCCCGTAGCGGTACTATTAACTTAGCTGAAGAATTAATCAACTCAAAATCTCCCGACCAAAGGGCAAAGTTAGGAATTGGTTATGTTCCCCAAGGACGAGAAATTATCCCCCGCTTGACAGTCAAAGAAAATCTGCTGCTGGGGTTGGAAGCTAGACGCAAACCAGTCAAAAAAGCAGAAATTCCAGAGGAAGTTTTTAGCTTATTCCCGGTGTTAAAAACTATGCTGGCGCGGATGGGTGGTGATTTGAGTGGGGGACAGCAGCAACAATTAGCGATCGCACGTGCTTTAATGGGAGAACCTCAATTACTCGTCTTAGATGAACCCACTGAAGGTATTCAACCCTCTATCATCTTAGAAATTGAAGCCGCAGTTCGTCGCATCGTCGAAACCACAGGTATTTCGGTTTTATTGGTAGAGCAACATTTACATTTTGTCCGTCAGGCTGATTATTACTACGCTATGCAAAAAGGTGGTATTGTCGCCTCCGGTTCCACATCTGAACTCAGCCAAGATGTGATTCAACGCTTCTTAGCTGTTTAATAAAATAGAATTCAGGAGTCAGGAGTCAGAATTCAGAATTCAATTAGAGTGTAGCTTGCTTCTCTTTAAGAGTAGAAACGTGCTTAATTTCCCCACTTTCTTGTTCTGAGTTCTGAATTCTGAATTTTGTATTGTCTATATTAATAGAATCGGAAGCAATCAAGTCTGCTGCTTCTTGTAAAAGCTCGTGCTGTTCTTTTTGAATGGTTTCCAAACGACTAGAAATTTCTGTTAATCGCTGTTGTTTATTTGGTTGAAGATTTTCAGGTGGCAAAGCTGGGAGGTTCTCAGTTGTTTTAGTAGCCGTAATTTGCCCAATAGTAAAACTGCCAACTTTAGTTAAGGATAAAAAACTAACTTTAATCAAAGCTTGAAGCAATTTTAACGGAACTTGGAGTATTGACCAACTAGCTGTTTCAATCAAGCGGACAATTGCTTTGATGATGCTCCAAATGATAGCGATCGCAAACAACAAAATCACTATACTAATAATTGGGTGATTAGTCGCCCAACCGAGTATTTGAACTAACCGAAAAAATATCGGGTGCTGTATCAGCCAATCATTTACAGAAGATGCCATCGCATCTTTAACTGCTCCCGATGTTGTACTTTTAAATTTCTCAGCAGTTTGCCAAGTTTGCTCTAAGCTTGTTGTAACTGTATCACTTGTTGTAGTTGCTGTTGTCTTTAGAGACTCTCCAACTTGCTGTGCTGAGTTACTTAGAGAGTTAACGCTTCCGCCTACAAAATCTTTCACATTTTGCAAGCGTTGTAAAACTCCATTAGGCAAATGTATGTCTATTTGGGATTCCATAAAATATTTTACCGAGGTTGAAATCGAACCCGTAACCCATCTTTAGGGTGATTTGTAGGCAACTGCACTGAATCTAAACTTTGGTTAGGCAAGATTTCCCAATGATAGTTGCGTAAAAGATGGGAAGCTACTATTTTCATTTCCATTTTGGCAAAAGCTAAACCAATACAGATGCGTGGGCCACCGCCAAAACCAACTAAACTAAAAGGATATTTTTTATTTTCTTGATGTTGAGGACTAAAACGCTCTGGCTTAAAAAGGTCTGGCTCAGAATAAATTTCTTCAATTTGGTGAGTAGTTCTAATTGAATAGAATAGCTGCCAACCAGCAGGAACGTGATAACCATTAAACTCAAAGTCTTTAATCACGCCACGAAACCCGCCTCCCACAGGTTGATACAATCTTTCAACTTCCCACAAAATCTGCTCTAAATAGGGCATTTTACCCAATTGTTCTAAATCCAAATCACCTTTACTTGCAAGTTGCAATTGTTCAACTCTTGCTTTTGCGAGTACTTCTGGATGACGGGCTAACTCTAGACACAACCAAGTCAGCATTGAAGTAGTAGTTTCATGTCCTGCAAAGAGTAACAGTACTGCTTGGGCAATGATTTCTTGTTCACTCAGGCTGTTACCATCTTCATCTTTAGCTTTTATCAACAAGCTGATGGTATCTTGAGTTGGGTTTTGCTGACGTTCTCTAACAACTTGAGTTAGATGCTCTAAAATTTGATTCCGCGCAGCTATAGCTTTACCAAATGTAGTAAATGGTAATGCCAACGGATTAATAGCAAACAGCCCATTTGTCAAATTTGTAAATAACTGACTGAGACGCACACATTCAGGCCCAGGATGTGTACCCAACAACAATTGACTCGCAATATCAAATGTCAGTTGTTTAAACTCTTGAAACCAAGTAAACTCCTGTTTTTTCTCCCACTTTTGGAGATAACCGCGTGTAATATCTTCCATTGTGGAGGCATAACTCGCCAATGCAGAGCCATGCAACGCCGGCATCATCAAGCGGCGATTTTTGCGGTGTTCTTCTCCGTCTTGGAGAAAAAGTGATTCACCGAGTAATGTCTTGAAATTATTAGGCCATCCCTCGCGCCAAGAAAAATTCTCGATATGGCTTGACAAAACAAACTCTAATGCCTCCGGCCCAATCATTACCACTGTTGGTCTGCCGAGAAGATGGGTTTTGAAGATAGACCCATATTGGTGATAGCGCTTTTTGGCAAAATCAGAGTCGAAAACAAAGGAGAGTGTTTCACCTAATACAGGTATACCAAAGCTTCCAGGAGGAATTTGATTACTTTTCATATCTCTCTAACTCGAAGCACTAGTATAAAATCGTAACGCAAACCGCCAAAACCAAGTAGAAGCGAAAAACAACGCTATTGCTAATATTACCGCACCTATCAACCAGCTAATTTCACTCCTACCTAACAGCGCTTGGGCTGGTACTGTAGTTAAAAAAGTTACTGGCATCACAAAGGTGAAGAAAAAGCGGTAAGCAGTGGGATATGCTGCAATGGGATATCTTCCAGCTTCCAATAAACCACGCAACACTTCAGTAACGTTGTATATTTTGACGAACCAAATACTCATCGAACCCAGCATAAACCACAGGCTGTATAAAATCACAAAGCTGAACAACAACGGCAGCACACCAAGTAGATAGCCGTTTATTCCTACGCCAAGGCGTTTACCTGCATAGCCAATAATAATACAACCAAAAATTAGATCCGGTAGTCCCCAAGGTGAAAGAGTATGAGTCGAAAGCCAAAACTGGCTGCGGATAGGTTTTAATAATATAAAGTCCAAAGTGCCTTCTTGAACATGACGGACAATGCGGTTCAAGTTAGACGCGAGAAAAGTCTCAGAAAATCCTTGTAGTAAGGTAAAAATTCCTAAAACTACTAAAGCTGATTCCCATGACCAGCCACTAAAAGTATAGCCAGTGCGGTAAAACAAGAATAGTCCAAAGAGACTACCCGCAAGATTTCCCAAGCTGGTGAGGGTAGCGACGAAAAAATTAATCCGATACTCTAACTCAGATGCGATCGCAGCACTCCAAAATAGTCTTAGTACTTTCAAATATCTTTGCATCTTGCACCCTTAAACCAAAATGTACTATTTGTCACTATATTTCTAAAGATTACACAATAGCTTTATGTAAATTTAATATTACTTTTTATTCAGGAAAATTGCTAAACGTTAAGATGTGGTGGATCTATAGCTGAAAGGTAAAAAATTCTATGCATCTGGATTTGCCACAACTGATTAAATCACTTGGCTACTTTGGGGTATGGGCGATTGTCTTTGCGGAATCTGGCTTGCTAATTGGTTTTTTTCTGCCGGGTGATAGTTTGCTATTTACTGCTGGATTTCTTGCATCTGTTCCAGAACCAGTGTTTAACATTTGGGTTTTGATTTTTGGTGCTTTTGTTTGTGCAGTCCTTGGTGATAACGTTGGCTACACTACAGGATACAGATTCGGCAGAAAATTATTTCAGAAAGAAGATTCATGGTTGTTTCATAAAAAACACCTGGTAAAAACCCAGAATTTTTATGAAAAGCATGGCAAAAAAACGCTAGTTTTGGCGAGGTTTACACCAATTATTCGCACTTTTGCGCCGATTGTGGCTGGAATTGGTGCGATGCATTATCGGACATTTCTATCTTACAACTTAATTGGTGGCTTCCTTTGGACATTCGGAATCACGTTGTTAGGGTTTTTCTTAGGAAAATCTCTACCACCTGAACAGGTAGATAAGTATTTATTACCGATTATTGGATTAATTATAGTTATTTCTTTAGCGCCATCGATTCTTCATGTAATCCAAGAAAATAGAGCCAAAAAAAGTTAAAGTATTTTTCGGATTTTGTATAGATATTAGGTATATTTATTTACTTAATATTGCTAAATATTGGTGATGCTATTAACCTGGGTGGTTTGGCAATGTGTGTGATGGAGGCAGTTTTGACTACTCCATACTATTAGCGTTGATTTGGGGAGGTTCTAGTCTTCTCGACATTATCAAGACTTGGCTAGGTCGTTAAATTGCAAAAATATGGCTATCAATCTGTATCTATTCCTAGAAAATCTCCTCTTTTTCCTCATTGCCACACTTTTTATTGTAGTTGTGAACTGGGGATGGAAACACACAAAGCCTTATACGCTACCTTTGCCATTTCCCGATTGGTATAAAATCTGGTTCGGCTCAGTACAACTGCTAGGAGGATTACTGCCCTTAGTAGTGATGCTATTATGGGGTGTATGGTGGGGCGATCGCACTGTATTAACTGTACTTGGTTGGTATTTTATCGTATTAGGTTTGCAAATCATCTCTGAGATAGTAACACTCAGGCAGTTGCAAAATGTAGTGTGGGTAATGGTTCCTTATATATACTTGCCTTACCGCTTCTGGCAGTTATATGAGGGTTTGACACTTTTAGAATCTAAAAGTGAGTTGGTATGGGTGCGATATTTATTAATTTTTGAATTGGTACTATGGATTGTTAACTACGTTGTAGATGTGTCTCAATTACCACGGCTGTTTCGCTGGGAAGTAGAATCAAATGATGTAAGCTAGGGATTAATTGCAGAATTAGCCATTTTTACCAAAGAAGTGCGATCGCCACCTTTCAACCCAACAACATATTGCACACCCTGTTGTCTCCAAGTCAAGGTAGCATCTGAGCAACCAGCACCACAAGTAAAATCTACAAAATAGGCAGTGATTCCCTTAGCTAAGGATATGCGTTTCCCAGTCAAACGGGGTGTTTTGCGGGTTACGACTTCAGCAGAAACCGCACCCAAACGACAGGCAGAAGCACCATAACAATCGGGACTAAAAGCCAGTGAAATCTCGTAGCTTTTTGGCGTAGCAGTTTCTATATTTGCATAAATTGGATTTCCCCCATCTGATTCAGGAATAAACTTCGGTAAGAGAATCCGAATCTGAGTTTTTTGCTTTAATTTTGGCAAAATAGATTTAAAAACTGGATGTGGCTGGATTTTACTCTGCTGTGCTATCAGTTGAGACTGATTGTTTATATTGGCTATGGCTGAATTATGAAAGCTGCTAATGCTGACTAATAAAAATACGCCACACACAGCACTGATATTTCTGAAGCTTAAAATCATCTTTGAAAACCTATTTCAACTAAAGTCCTTATTTGTAATACCCATTTTGAGTAGCAAATTACGTATCAAAGAGCGCTTTGAGTCAGCTAGACTAAAGAAGAAATTACTTAATAAGTTTTAATAATTCTGTTATGAGTACTGATTCACCTGTTAATTCCCCAGATAAACCGGAATCTCCATTTGGGAAGCGTTTGAGAAACTTTTTAGTTGTAATGGTAGCGATCGCTCTTACCGTTGCCCTAGTCTTAGGATTGAGAACTGAAACAACCTCAGCAACCCTAGCCAAATTAAGCGAATCATCCACTCCGCTAGAAGTCGCCCTCAGCAACGGCAAACCATCTTTAGTAGAATTTTATGCTGATTGGTGTACTGTCTGTCAGAAAATGGCACCCGATATCACTCAACTGGAAACAGAGTATGCTGACAAGATGAATTTTGTCATGTTGAATGTAGATAATACCAAGTGGCTACCAGAGATGTTGAAATATCGGGTAGATGGGATTCCCCATTTTGTATTTTTGAGTCAGCAAGGAGAAACCATAGCCCAAGCGATCGGCGATCAACCCCGCACAATTATGGCTAGTAACTTAGAAGCTTTGGTTACTGGTTCGTCACTCCCTTATGCCCAAGCTAGCGGGAAAGTTTCTAAATTTTCAGCCCCAGTAGCACCAACCGCTAATCAAGACGATCCCCGCAGTCATGGCAGCCAGGTGGTGAACCAATAAATTTCATCCTTAATTGCTACAATACCAATTCCCAATTCCCAATTCCCAATTCCCACCATCAAACAACAGATTCTCGCTTGAGACGCTTATTCGCATACATTAATTCGTCAGAACTAGCAATTAGTTGTTCTAGTGACATATTACTTCCTGGTAAGTAACGCTCTATTCCCATACTCATCGAAAGTTCATAGCTACGGTTTTGCTGTTGATTAAAGTTGGCAATATTTACTTGCAGACACGCTTCGATGCTATCAGCATCTTTAAAGTAACCGGAGATGAAAACAATAAATTCATCTCCACCCAAGCGAGCAACAACATCCGATTTCCGAAAACTTTGCTTAAGTAATCGACCAGCATCAACAATCAATGCATCTCCCATATCATGACCAAGGTTGTCGTTAATCTGTTTTAGCCCGTCTAAATCAATGAAGATAACCCAGCACAACAATCTCATCCGGTGAGCAATTTTCAACTGTTGTTCAGCCATCATGAAGAAGCCACGTCGGTTATGCAAACCTGTTAGTTCATCGGTTAGCGATAACTGCCTTCCTTCTATTTCTGCTTGTTTGCGGTTGCGAACTTCTTGAATGAGTTCTATCTGAGCGATCGCTTGCCGAGTTAAACGGCGTAGTGCATCTAACTGCTGGTAACTTAGCTGACGAGGAACGGTATCCATCACACATAACGTTCCGATGGGCAAACCATTGGGTGTAACTAGTGGCGCACCAGCATAAAAACGAATTTTATAATTACCTTTGACTAAAGGATTATTAGCAAAGCGATCGTCCTTGATGGCGTTGGGAACTACTAATATATTCTCTGCTTGCAAAATGGCATGGGAGCAAAAAGCCCACTCTCTAGGTGTTTCCCTAGCTTTTAGTCCAATCTTAGATTTAAACCATTGGCGATCGCTATCCACTAAGCTAATTAAAGCAATTGGAGTCTTACAAATATAGGCAGCTAGAGCAGTTAGGTCATCAAATGCTTGTTCGGGTAGAGTATCCAGAATATTGTAGTCCACCAATGCTTTGAGCCTTTCTGGTTCATTTTCAGGTAGAGGAGCAGCTGGTGTTTTCACGGGTGAGTGTCTGAGCCTTAGCCAGGGAAGTCTGATACGCTGGAAATTTTGCAACAACCGCAGGGTTAACTTTCCAGCATCAAGGCTGGGTGATATAAACATCTCTGCAACGGAAATCAACATTCGGTTGAGTATACAGAAATATTGTATTGCATGATGTTCTTCATGCCTCTGGTTTGCTCTGTTGTTCATGTCACCCTAGCTTTTACTGTGCAAATTCCCTGAGTATTCTTATGCTTACAAGGTCTTGTGCCCAAAGCCAGGTTGAAAATTCTCAATGTAAACTGAAATTTATCAAAACTTATTATACTGTCAAAACTGGATTTTTTTGATACTACTAATTTGTGTAGATGCGGAGAAATTCCGAGGGTTAAATTCCAACCCTCGGACTTGTCCTTTCAGTTTGTTTTCTGCTAGAGGCTGCACGAAGGGGCGCGGCAGACAACTAAACAGACTCAAAGCAAAAATGAAAATGTGCCGCTAATACCAGTTCCCTAAGTTGGAAAATCCATCTTTTCTTTAGCTAGACTTTGAGTAAAGGTACAGAACCGAATGGCACTAAGTTAAGCTGAAGGGTATGCAGTGTAAGGATTGCAGAGGAGCAGGGGGGCAGAGGGGAGTTTCTAAATATCCGAACGCAATGCTTAAAACTTCTTCTTTCTCCCCTGCCCCTCCGCTCCTCTGCACCCAAGAGCCTCAACGATTTTCCCTTTTCTTAGTGCCATTCGGTACACAACCGAACTCACTTTTTTAGCTACCTGCAACGATTTCGACGTTTCCTTTTGCAAGTGCTTCTAGTGCTTCACCTTGGGCATCTTCTTGCCTCTTCTCACCATCTGCTTGAGCTATGGCAGCATTAGTTAGTTTTGCAGCATTTTCTTCGCTTTCGAGAATACCGAATTCAATCAGCAAATCTTCTAGCTCATCCATTTCAATAGGTGTAGGGACGGCGAAAAATTGATTGTTGATAATCTTATCCGCTAATGTCCGATATTCATTAGCTTGTCCGCTATCAGGTGCATACTCGTTGACAGTCATCCGGCGCAATTCTGCGTGTTGCACGATGTTGTCGCGGGGGACGAAGTGAATCATCTGGGTACTTAGTCTGGCTGCTAGTGTGCTAATCAGTTCGTCTTCCCGGTCTGTTTTACGACTATTACAAATTAGACCAGCCAAGCGCACGCCGCCAGTGTGAGCATATTTGAGAACACCACGGGCAATGTTATTAGCAGCAAACATCGCCATCATTTCACCGGAGGTAACAATATAGATTTCTTGAGCTTTACCTTCACGGATCGGCATGGCGAAACCACCACATACAACGTCACCTAACACGTCGTAGGATATGAAATCTACATCTTGATAAGCACCGTTTTCTTCTAAAAAGTTGATGGCGGTGATAATTCCCCGACCGGCGCAACCAACACCAGGTTCTGGGCCACCAGATTCTACGCATCTGATATTTCGGAAGCCAGTGATCACCACTTCTTCAAGTTCAATATCTTCGACAGCACCCCGTTCGGCGGCGAGGTGCAATACGGTGGTTTGGGCTTTACAATGCAGAATCAAACGGGTAGAGTCAGCTTTGGGGTCGCATCCTACAATTAAAATCCGTTTACCCACTTCTGCCATCGCAGCTAGGGTATTTTGGGAGGTGGTAGATTTACCAATACCGCCTTTACCGTAGAAAGCAATCTGTCTAATTTTTTCGTCGGACATGATGATTTATCCTACAATTGTCTATTTAGTCTGTTGGTTGATGAGCGATCGCTAAATTGAATTTTGCAGCCCGCTCCAGTTCATCTCTGCACAGAAGCGCAGAGATGAACCGATATAGAAAAACTCAAAGTCTGGAAAATTCTCACCTAAGCATTGTCAGTTGTTGTCAGACAATCCCAAATGGTTGCTCAAGCCTCAAGAGTGATTACAGCAGGAATTTAAATTTATGCAGAGTTTTCCCCATAACCAAACCAACCAAATTGCAATCCACTCTAAATGGTTGCTACAACTTCCCCGATTTTGCTTGTGTCATAGCCGCCCAGAACTTCAAATTGCGAGTGAACTAGCCGATGTCCCAAAGTACTGAGTAACTGCTGTACCGGCGCTTCGTCTAGATATTCTTTGAGAATCACTAAGTCATATCGTGACTGATGCAGAGGAATAAACCCCAGCCCAAAGGTAGTAGCTACAGATGCCGTGCTGATACCTGCATCGGCAACCCCTAATGCTACTGCTTGGGCAACATCTTGGTGGCTTTGAACAATACAGTCAAAGCCTTGAACAGCATGGAATGGCACTTGCTCCTGTTGAAGTGTTTGTTCCAAAAGTAAACGACTACCGGAACCTGTTTCCCGATTGACAATAGTTCCTCTCGCTTGCACCAAGTCAGCAACTGTTCTGATTCCCATCGGATTACCAGACTGCACCATCAGCCCCTCCTCCCAGAATCCCAGCGTAATCACAACTGCTTCTTTTCCAGAAAGAACATCACGGACAAAGGGAATGTTATACTCCCCGGTTTCGGGGTGATATAGGTGCATACCAGCGATGTGAGCTTCACCTCGACATAAACTGTGTAATGCAGCCATGCTGTTAGCGAAGTTATATTGGACTCGTAACTGGGGATGCCAACGTTCGGTAGCTCTCGCCCACAGTGAAATCACAGGCGCACAGCCAGCAATCACAACTGTATTGTGAAGTGTGTCCATATTATCGTCGAGGAGTCGGACTCGGACTTTATCTGTACCAGTCCGGTTTTCACTCTCTCCATCAGCTGGAATCATGTCTTGGCGAAAAGCATCCTTGCCAATTAAGGGATAAGCTATCCATTGCCCCCCAACCCTAGCCAGACTGACTCGTAGTTGCCGATCGCAAGGAACAGATTTGACAAGAACTGCTTCAATTTCAGGTAAATCCTGCTCTAGCCAGAATAGATCCTCGACTTGACAACCAAGTGCCTTTGCTAGGCGGAGTGTAATCGCAACTGAGGGCGCATATTGTCCCGACTCTACACCGCTAATGGTTTGACGGGTAACACTAGCAATGTTCGCCAAGTCTTGCTGGCTCATGCCTAGACGGGTTCTAATTGACTTCAAGTTATTACGAAGATTACTATCCTGCTTCATTGGCTTTAATCTCTCACTTTCAAAAAGCCGTAGCGGATTTAACTAAATCTACCAAGGCAAAGCACAATCTTTGAATGTATACCATTTTTATTCAAAGACTTTTTGTGCGATGGCGTACCCGCCCTTTCCGGTGGCGATCGCACTCTTGATTCCCTCTAAAACAAGAATATCATAAATTTCGCAAATTTTCTTGCGTTATGCAAAAATTTTGGACTTTATTCATCTGTCACTTGCACAACAGTTATTGTGGCTCCTTAATTCTTTTTTTAGTAACAGCTTTTTACCAATTAATTTGGTAAAAAGCAGCGATTGATACAGTTTTATGAATCGGTTTCAGCTTTGATGCTTGATAGGAAACTAACATAAGCCGTAGAAAACTTAGCAAGCAATTCTGCCGCCTGGGTGAATTTTACCCAAACTAAAAATTGTTAATTTTACTCAGAGAAAAAATGCACACAGCATTAGCAATGCTGCGTCACCTTTTCTGTACAGAGATGAGATGAAATTACAATTTTTAGCACAATGATGGAGAGAGTAATGATTACCGAAGAAGACTTAGCCCAACAATTTACCCTTATTATTGAGCAAGCTCATCCAGAAGCGTGGGAAATATTACGCCGCTGCTATATAAAAGTGCTAAATTCTCGTTCAAAAGGAGCGTATATCGCTCATACCAAATATATAAGGATTTACTGTCCTGACAGACTGCTTTCTGCTGTAGTAGCAGAGAAAAATTTACTGATAGAAGTGGCAGAATATCTGGGTCTAGTTGAAGTTGTTTGCTTGAATGCTACAAATCTTTTGCATGATCCAAAATCGCAGATCGAGAAAGTTTATCCTCAATTGTGGTTAGATTTGATGTGGATTGTTACCCAAGATAAACAATTATGATAACTGGAATTTTCTGTAATATTAATCCTGCAAAACTTTCAGGTTGTTAATGCCTTAAAACGCACAAAAACTTATGAGCCAGCCCTACCTATCTCCAGATGATTTGCCTTCAAATATGACAATTCAGTTGAGTGAAATACTGTTCAGACAACTTGAAGAAGCAACGAAAAAAAACTTTTTCTTAGCAAGCGATCGCATCACCCGCATTTTGCTGTCAAGTTGCCATTGGTATTTCAAAATTAATAGTGGGATTATGATGTTAATCATGATTTGCCCTGATATAGAAAGTTATCATAACATCATGACAACTGTTCCCCAATTTACCGAAATGTTAAAAAGATTTACTAACAGAGGTAGAATTACTGTTAGCTCTCCAGCAGATAATGGTATTCCGTGGGTACTCAGTATAGATGAAATCTTGCCTGAAGAAGACTTACCCGCTACCTGATAAATATAACGGAAATTATCGAAATAGAATTCACAAGTCAGGAGTCAGAATGGGCTAAACGCCCCGCTACCGCTAACAGAATTAATTTTATACGACTTGCAGATGAATTCCGTTTTGATGATTTCCTTTCCTTGGAGTAATATTTCAGTAGCACATCGAGCTAAAATTAGTCTTTATACGATTCTAAAACACCACTACGAATCATTAGTTGTGGCCAAAACAATACAAAAAATCCCATCCATATAACTACAGGGATTGAGACGAGAACTGTTAGCCAGATAGTTTTAAATAGTAACCAGCTAGCACTGATTAGAGTTACACCTGTGAGAACTATAGACCAGGGCTGACACCACCAAGGTTTGTAGTTCCAAGGACTTATAGGCTTTTGTTCAGACATTAATTTTATTTAATAAAACTTCAAATTTCCCTTTAACCATTTTTAGGATAAACGATCAACTAGGATTCCAGGGTTAAACGCGATCGCTATCAATATTATCAATATTTTGGTAAAATTCCTCATAAATATATAGCGTTTTCCAGTCTGGTGAGATACAAGAACCCCACCCCCAACCCCCTCCCCGCAAGCAAGGAGGGGACTATGATACACCTCATTTGATCGGGAAAAGCTATAACAGTTTTCTCACAGTAAGAAAAATTAACAAGGGGATTTCGCCCCTTGTTATCAACTCGCGCAGTTGGGTAAAGCCTCATGTAGATTTACGAAAGCACTGGTTCTGCTTCCAACTTCTCGGCTCTGTTCTTTAAAATAGTTGGTAATTCGCTGCTGAACGCCTCACCTTCAACAACTTGCGATCGGAAACCATCAGGCCCAACTGGAATGTCACCTGTGATGGTGGTGCGATAGAGAACGCGCTCGACTTCCAAATGATCGAGATCCTGTGGGGCTAAATGCGAGGTGGCGCGGTTGTCCCAGAAGGCAATGTCACCGTTATTCCAACGGAAGCGAGTGGTGTAGGCAGGCTTGGTGATTTGGTTGAAGAACAACTCAAGCAGCAGGTCGCTTTCTTGTCGTGATACGTCCAGAATGTGCGAGGTGAAACCAGGATTCACGTACAATGCTCGTTCGCCTGTTTCAGGATGAACTCTGACGACTGGGTGGATTGAAACTAATGGATTGGCTGCAATGCGCTGGGCGATCTTGCTATTGCTGGGCAGATTCAAACGCGCATTAAAGCGATGTTCAGCTTTCAATCCGTCTGCTAGTGCCCGCAAGGGTGCTGATAGACCCTCGTAGGCTGCTACCAAATTAGTCCACTGTGTGTCACCACCGAAACTAGGAACGTTAACCGCACGCAAAATTGATGCCGCAGGCGGGTTGACAACAGCCGTTACATCGGTATGCCAGCGACTCTCATAGCTGGAACGCCGTAGACCATTACGCCGTTCGTAGCGGCTGCGGTCAATTGGCAGGATTTCGGAGAAGCCTTCTATCGGCTCATCTTCGTGGGGATGTGCATAAGTCACTTCGCCGAAACGAGATGTAAATGCAACCTGTGCAGCATGATCGATGTTTTGACCGCGAAAGAATATGACTTTCCACTTCAATAGTGCTTGACGAATTTCTTTGACTGCATCATCGTGCAAAGGACGTGAAAGGTCTACGCCACTAATTTCAGCACCAATGAAACCAGCTACCTGTTTGACTTCAATGTGTTTGTTGCTCATGTAAATTCTCCATTGTTTGATTCGCTTTCTTTGGTATGTAGCCATAAAGTGCAAACAACATACCAAAGGAAGCGATGCCTACGGCGGGCTACGCCTACGCATTTGAAAAATATCATACTATAAATCTACCGATTTACAGTAGTATAAAATTAAGATATTTTAAATTACCCATTCTTACGCACCTTGCGGGCTTGCTACACATAACTCTAAGGAATTTAGTTTTGCTCTAATTCCCTCCTTTTTATAGAAATTCCCCCTGCTCCCTGCTCCCTGCCCCCTGCCCCTATTCGTTAAGCATTTCCAACAACTGCGCCTCGCTTAATTGTGTAATTCCTAAAGAGAGTGCTTTTTCTAATTTAGAACCGGCATCTTCTCCTACCACCAAGTAATCTGTTTTTTTACTCACAGAATCAGTCACTTTTCCACCGGCTTTTTGAATCAAAGCCTTTGCCTCATCTCGCTTTAAGGTTGGCAATGTCCCTGTAACGACAAAAGTCTTGCCTGCAAACTTTGGATTACCATCACCAACTGTTTTTGTTTCTTCTGGGGCAGTTAATTGCAATCCTTCTGCTTGCAAGCGTTCTATCAATCTTTGATTGGCATCAATCCGAAACCATTGGTATACAGACTGGGCGATTTCAGCACCAATACCGTAAATTCCTTCAATATCTGATTGCTTTGCTGTGGCTAACTGGTCTACGGTGAAATATTTCTGAGTCAACAATTGGGCATTTACACTGCCAACGTGACGGATACCTAAACCATACAATACCCTTGACCAAGGTTGATTTTTTGATTGAGCGATCGCATCCACTAATTTCTCTGCCGACTTTTTCCCCATCCTTTCTAATGCACATAATTTATCTGCTGTCAACTCATACAGATCGGCAACAGAATGCACTAAAACTTTATCAACGAGTTGATGCACTAGCTTTTCGCCCAAACCTTTAATATCCAAAGCATCACGACTTACCCAATGTTCAATGGAACCTTTGAGAATCGCTGCACAGGAAGCATTGACGCACCGAGTCACCGCTTCACCTGATTCGCGCACCACTGGTTGATTGCACACTGGGCAATGGGTGGGCATAACGAAGGGTTCGGTATCAGCCGGACGGAGTTCTTTTAAGACTCTTACCACTTCTGGAATGATTTCTCCAGCTTTGCGGACGATGACAGTATCACCAATGCGGATATCTAATTGAGCAATGCGATCGCTATTATGTAAAGTTGCGCGAGAAACTGTTGTCCCCGCCAGTTGCACAGGGCGCATTTCTGCTAACGGCGTTAAGGCCCCTGTTCGTCCCACATTGACAGCAATATTTTCTACACGAGTGGGTGCTTCTTCGGCTGGGTACTTTAATGCGATCGCCCAGCGAGGGAATTTCTGCGTAAACCCTAGCTGTTCTTGGAGTTTAAAAGAGTTCAGCTTTACTACTACCCCATCAGTCATGTAGGGTAAATTCAGGCGTTCCGTATCCCAATATTCATAATATTTTGCTACTTCTGCGATCGAGGCACAAAGTTTATGGTTTGGGTTCACTTGAAAACCCATCTTTTCTAACAACTCCAACGCTTCCCATTGGGTATTGGCAATACTGGTGTCATCTCTACCAGGAATGTGCAGGGTATAGCCGAAGAAAGCTAAACGCCGTTTAGCGACAATGCGCGAGTCTAACTGTCTGAGTGTACCCGCTGCGGCATTACGGGGATTAGCGAATAATTGCTCCCCAGCTTTTTGCCTTTCTTCGTTAATTTGTTTAAATACTTCCAAAGGCAAAAATGCCTCGCCTCGCACTTCCACCCTTTCGAGAATTTCTAACCCTTCAAAATTCAAACGCAAGGGAATTGAGCGAATTGTCCGCACATTTTGGGTGATATCTTCACCTGTTACTCCATCACCTCTAGTTGCACCCCTAACTAGAACCCCATTTTGGTAGGTAAGAGCCAAAGCAGAACCATCAATTTTAAGTTCAGTGACATATTCTACCGAGTCTATTTTTGGTACTTGTCGCCGCCAACGCTGATCCCATCCTTGCAACTCATCAATATTAAATGCATTCTCCAGACTGTACAGGGGGATATTATGCCGCACCGAGGTAAATTGCGTTGCTGGCCTCTCACCCACGCGCTGAGTCGGACTATCGGGTGTCGTCAATTCTGGATATTGAATTTCTAGTTGTTGCAATTCTCGATATAACTGGTCATAGACTGCATCCTCCATAATTGGAGTATCTAGAACGTAATAAGCGAAGCTTGCTTGTTGTAATAACTGGCGCAATTCTTCTGTGCGCTTTACTTCCGGCTTAATCTGTGTCATTAGAATGATTACAAAATATCTAGCGAATAGAATTTAGAGATAATGAAGCCTTTTGTTTGGATAGCCGTAACTAACCCATGAAATCAAGGCTTTTATAAATCAATCTTTATTACTATATTCTACCCAAATTGTATGTCTTGGTAAGCGATCGCCACAACAAGGACAAGGAAGTACAGGATATCTTTCAGCAGCTTTCATCAGAGTAAAGCAATCTTGATTTATCCCATCTCCACAATATAGACCCGTATTCATAGGATTAGCTGTTTTTCCTCGCCAATTGCAAAAACTACAGCTTAAAGTTTCTAACTGGACTCTTTGAAAGTTTGATTCTATTTCTAGAAAAATATATGGCATCCATTTCTTAAAATTTGATATCTTTCCAAGCCCTAAGTGAATTTCAGGGTATTTTTGAGTAAATTCAAGCGCTGGCCAAAGTAAATCTAAAACAGCTAGTGGTTTACCATCAATAAAGGGGTTTAATTGCAAAGTTTCCCATTCTTCTTTGCTAGGAAATAATATATTTTGACCGTCAATATAAATGTGTTTTGTACTAGGTTCGTTTGAGTTCATGGTCTTATATTGCGACTTTCATTAGCTATTATGGTCAGAAATAAGCTAAAAATACATAGTAAAATTATGCTAAAGAGATACAAATAAAAAACCAGTATTTTGAATTCAGGAATCACCTGTAAATCTGGGGTATTCATAATTATCAGCATTGCTACCTGAGTATTGCATAAAAAATAAACGCAAACCTATGTAGTCAGGGCTGCCCAAATTTACTGTTTTATTTTACTAATATGTTCATCCGCTCTTTAACATTTACCGCCTCTAGTGCAGTGTTACTTTCAACTTTAATCAGTTCCGCTTTTGCCGCTCCTATTAACTTTACTAATAGTGTCAGCAATCCCAAGACAAACACAAAAGTAATTGCTCAAGATGTTGTCCAGTTACAGAGAATTCCTCATGATACAAGACAAGCAATAGCTAACGGACAAAACCGATATGCTGCTATTTGGGTGAAGTCTGGTGGTTCAGCTTGGGAAGCGCGACATGGATTGACCTCAGACCAGTATCAAGCTACTTTTGACAAACTGGTTGGCGAAGGATATCGATTGGTTGATGTCAGTGGTTATGATGTCAACGGACAAGGCCGATACGCTGCTATTTGGGTGAAGTCTGGCGGCCCAGCTTGGCAAGCGCGACATGGATTGACTTCATCTCAGTATCAGGCGACTTTTGACAAACTGGTTGGCGAAGGATATCGATTAGTTCACGTTAGTGGTTACAGCGTGAATGGACAAGGGCGATACGCGGCTATTTGGGTGAAGTCTGACGGCCCAGCTTGGCAAGCACGACATGGATTGACTTCATCTCAGTATCAGGCGACTTTTGACAAATTGGTTGGTGAAGGATATCGATTAGTTCGCGTTAGTGGTTATGATGTCAACGGACAAAACCGTTACGCTGCTATTTGGGAAAAGTCTGGTGGTTCAGCTTGGCAAGCGCGACATGGATTGACTTCATCTCAGTATCAAGCTACTTTTGACAAACTGGTTGGTGAAGGATATCGATTAGTTGATGTCAGTGGCTATTAGTACAAGATTTCCAATTATCATTGCACACCGAGGCGCTAGCGGCTATCGTCCAGAACATACTTTAGCTGCTTATGAATTAGCCATTGCCTTGGGTGCTGATTATATTGAACCTGATTTAGTTTCTACCAAAGACGGTATTTTAATTGCTCGTCACGAAAATGAGATTTCGGAAACTACCGACGTTGCTAACCATACAGAATTTGTTCACCGACGAACCACTAAAATAATTGATGGCGAATCAAAAACTGGTTGGTTTACTGAAGATTTTACCTTGGCAGAACTGAAAACACTACGAGCCAAAGAGCGAATTCCTAAATTGCGATCGCAAAATACCCCTTATGATGGACTCTTAGAAATTCCTACGCTGCAAGAAATCATTGATTTAGTCAAGCTTAAAAGTGCAGAAATTAATCGGGCGATCGGTATTTACCCAGAAACTAAGTACCCAACTTACTTTAAATCTATTGGGTTAGCTCTAGAAGAACCCCTACTGGCAACTCTGACAGCCAACGGTTATCAGGGAGCTAATGCATCTGTTTTCATTCAATCTTTTGAAGTGAGTAATTTACAAGATTTATCTACAAAGACTGATTTACCTCTGGTGCAATTGGTGAATAACAGTGGTAAACCTTATGATTTTGTAATTAGTGGCGATGAACGCACTTATGCAGATTTAGTCACTGCATCAGGTTTAGAAGAGATTGCTAAATATGCACGGGCGGTTGGAATTCATAAAAATTTGTTGGTTCCTAGAGATAGTAGTGGTAAATTGCAATCGCCTACATCTTTAGTAATTGATACTCATGCGGCTGGTTTGCTGGTTCATGTCTGGACTTTCCGCAATGAAGACTACTTTTTGCCACTGGATTTTCAAGGAAATCCCCAAGGGGAATATGAACTATTTTTCAGCTTAGGTATTGATGGCGTATTTAGCGATTACCCAGATACGGCTTGTGCTGTGAAGGAAAATCTTCGATTTTAATATTAAAAATTAGATTCTTGACTTATTTAATAAGTCAAGAATCTGAAACACTTTCTACTCACAAACTTGTCATTACCTGAGCTAATTGATTAGATAAATCAATTGCAGAGTCCTGGGATTTTGTAAATAAAACGCCAGCTAAAAAATAATAATCGCCAGAATAAAATGCCATTTTGTTTTTTCGGAGTTCTTCTATGTGTTTTTTGACTTTAGGTTCAGAGCTATAGTAGCCGAACTCCAAAGGTAACACCATGAAATTTTGAACATAATAACCATTTTGTTTTGCTATGTTCAAGGTATTTATTGGATTAGAAAAGCTAGATACTAAAACCAAGACATTTTTATAATCTAACGATAAAAGATCGTTGGTAAGTGTAGCTCCATCTATGCCCCCAAATAAGAGCGGCATATAAATATCGTTATCTGGTGCGGGTATATAGGGTGGATTGGCTACAAGATAATCGGCATCGGGTTGAGAAGAATTAAACAAACATGAATTATGGATTATATATTTATTCGTGAGATTGTATTCATCAATGGTTGAATTGGCAGCTTTCCATGCAGAAGTGTTTAATTCAAATCCCTGGATTACGCCATTAAACTTATTTCTCAATAAGGAATTAATTACAGGGCTGCCATCTCCTGAGCCAAACTCCACAATAGATTCGGAATTTTTACAGTTTCTAAACACAAAGTTTTCTAAACAATTGGAGTAGAAATTAGATTCTTCAGGGCAAAAAAAGATATTTTTCATTTGACTGTACTTCAAGGTATAAGGTATAATCAATCTGATAGGAGGTTATTTATTACCTTCTATTCAGGCAATAAAAAGTGTTCCTTTAGCAAAGGATTGCTAAAGAAATGCGCTTGCAGGCAAATTGCCAATAAAATGACGTAAAAATGTCAAATTAAAACGCTAAGAAGAACCTGCTATTTGTAATTTTTGGGATTGATTCAGACAATTAAAGCGGCTGATTCTGTTTCGCGTATCGATCGCACAACAGCATTACCAGCGCGATCGCTCATAAATTTCTGCTGATCGTAGCCAAGCAGTAATTCCCATGCATCATTAGGAT
Source organism: Nostoc sp. DedVER02 (assembly GCF_034530675.2). Classification (NCBI taxonomy): domain Bacteria; kingdom Bacillati; phylum Cyanobacteriota; class Cyanophyceae; order Nostocales; family Nostocaceae; genus Nostoc; species Nostoc sp. DedVER02. The sequence goes on along the minus strand of NZ_JAVRCP020000006.1, from coordinate 117,788 downwards.
ATTTTTCTGCTAGAGACAAAGCTACATCATCTAACATCCAACGCCCGTGGCGTTCATCTTCCCTGATATGCAGTTCCCAATAACCCACTGCTACTTCAGAAAGTTCCAATCGTTGCGCTGCCAACATATAATTTTTGTAAACCGCAGGCCCAGCCACTTCAAAATAGGTTAAACCGCCGCTATAACGCAGGAAGTAGCGTTTGCGCTCAGTCAGGAGAAAGTTATGATTGGTAGAAGCCAACACTTCCCAAGGTACTAAATCGAAATATGCCTCTGGTTGAGTGTTCATTCCGAATTCAGCAAGCATTTGGGCAAAAAATGTAGAGTGCTTGCGAGATAAACGACCATTGCCGTATTCTTCGATTAACACGCGGATCAGCGTACACTGCACTTCATTAGCAGCACCACCCAAAACTCGGGAAATATGACTAGCTTCAACCAAGCCATCCAACGAGCCGATCGCTAACAGGTGACGATAACCAGCTTCAGTCATATCCTCACGAATATAGCGGGTACTCTCCGACAAAGGCGGATTTAAATCGGCAGATGCACGCTCAATTAAAGCGTGTTTGACATCCAATTCTTGCAGCGCTGCTACATCAATATGCGACAGTTCCCACCTTTGCCAAGCAGCTTCAATTTTGTCACGACATAAGCATAAATAAAGCGATCGCTCATTGGTATAGTGCCGCAAATCGTCGTACCAAAACAGCTTCAGCCGATTAATTCGATAAAGTATCCGTTGCAGAAAACGATGAGCCTGTTCATCAGAGCGATCGTTTTTATAGGTAGCACGAATTGCTGTTGAGAGTGCCTGTTCAAAGTCACTAGCTATTGCAGGTTTTACATCCAGTTGATGATCCAAATCCTCCATTGCTAGCAGTTCTATAAATTGCTCCTCAGCGCGATCGTAATTGCTAATTGTTCTCTCTTGTGTTTGCGTGTGATTATTCGCAGCCCCACCATTAGGAAATATAACTAAATTGCTTTGCATGAAATCTTCGGTAGCTTTAGAAAAGTGAGAAGTTAGTTTCACCTCTAATAACTAGGTTTCCATACCAGTAGCCGTCTGTACCTCTTTCCCTGGTTATAAACAAAGATTAGGTTTCAAAGGGATTGGGAATTGGGAATTGGGAATTGGGCATTGGGAATTGGGAATTGGGAATTGGGGATTGGGAATTGGCATTGAGTATAGTTATTCCCCTTGTCCCCCTACTCCCCTGCCCCCTGCTCCCCTGCCCCCTGCCCCCTGCCTCCTCCCTACGGCGCTTTTGGCTGTTGCTCAACTGCTTTACTAGGTGGAATTTCCTCAAGAGGAATCAGTGCTTCGATCACCGATTTTACAATTGGTGCGGCGACGGTAGAACCATAAGCACTTTCTCCTTTTGGCTCATCCACCAGTGCGAACACTACATAGCGAGGAGATTCCACTGGTAAAATAGCCACGAAGCTGGTCATTCTAGCACCCTTGATATAACCACCATTAGGACTAGCTTTTTGGGCTGTACCAGTTTTACCAGCAATGCGATATCCAGGAATTTGTGCCGCCTTCCCACTGCCTTCATTAACAACAGTTTCCATCATTTCCACAACCTTTTGGGCGGTTGCGGCTGAGAAAATTTGGCGTGAGATAGTACGAGAGGGTGAATCATGCATCTGCCCTTTGGTATCAATCAGCCCCCGAACTACATGGGGTGTAACCAATTTACCGCCATTGGCTAAAGCACCATGCATTTGCACTAGCTGTATCGGTGTCATCGAAAAACCTTGTCCAAAGGAAGTAGTAGCTGGTTCAATTGGCGAAGCGATAAATTCTTCTTGACTTTTAAGCCGCCCACCGACTTCAAAAGGTAAATCTGTATCAACTTTTTGTCCTAAACCCAAGCGTTCTAACCAGTTGTAGTAGATTGAAGGCTTTAAGCGTTGAATAATTTGCACCATGCCAATGTTGCTGGAATATTGCAAAATTTGAGCGATGCTGATTCGCCCATTACCATTATTCATCGCATTTTTAATGGTGTAATTAGCTACTCGAATAGAACCGGAGTCATTAAACATATCATCTGGTTTGATGATGCCATTTTCGAGAGCGATCGCCACATTCAATGGCTTAAAAGTCGATCCCGGTTCATAAAGATCCGCTACCGTCCAATTTTTAAATAGGGAAATATTAGCTTTCGCGTATTCATTAGGGTTATAGGTAGGCTGAGAAACGAGGGCGAGTAAGGAACCATCCAAGGCATCCATCACAATTACCGCCCCACGTTTAGCGTCAAACTTTTCCATTTGTTGTTTGAGCGCAACACGGGCAATTCGTTGCAGACGGCTATCAATAGTGAGTTGCAATCGCAAATCATCAAAATGCAAAAAGCCTTCCGGGGCATGATTAGGCATCAGAACCCCATTACCATCACGACTCAGCCGTACTGTTTGCACAGGACGTTCTAATAATTTCTCTTGAGAGTATTCCACCCCTGCTTGACCACGACGGTCAAGATTCACGTAGCCCACTACGTCAGAAACCAAATCATCTGGCGGATAAAATCGGGAGTATTTTTGAACTAACTCCAAACCATTTAAGCGCAAAGAAGTCACGCGATCGATAATTTCTTCTGGTAGGGCTGGAGCAAGGATAATTCCGCTTCTTTTGCTTTGAAAAGTTTTCACCAAGTCAGCAGTATCTTTTGCCAATATTGGGGCAAGCCGCTCTGCCATCTCTTCATTAGACTTATCAAACAGCTTAGGATGAGCATACAAAGTATATACAGGACGGTCAATAGCCAACAGATTGTTATTACGATCTACCACTGGGCGACGGGGCATAAAAGGTCGCAAATTCACCATTTGCTGGTTTCGTGCCTGCTGAGTTAACTTTGACCCCTTGACAATTTGCAGGTTATACAAGTTGATACCCAACCCCAACCCTGCTGCCATTAATACGCCCCAAACTATAAACAGTCGGGAATTAGTGTTAGATGTTTGGTTTTGAATATTAGAGGCAAGTGCCCCTAAAAATCCTTGTTTAGAACCCTTGTGTTGCCTTTTGAATGCTGAATTCCGAAACTTTCTTGATTTTGTTCTGCTTGGTGACTTCTGCATTGGGTTTGACTCTTAGGGATTAGTATCCCAGTGGCGAGAGCGTTTGCTGTTGCGTTTGAGAACTTGGCGTTATGTTAGACGGTGCTGACTTAGGACTATGAGATGGTGGAGACAAGAAAATCATCCCTTCAGGAGTTGGTGATACTAGCCCTGCTGTTGATTGTTCCGCTTCCTTAGCCATTTTATTTGTCAGGGTGGCGTTGGTTGTCGTTAACATCCGCTCGTGACGTTGGAGGTTTTGCAGTCTGCGATATGACTTACCCCAAAGCTCTTGAGAATATACCGTCCAGCCATAAACGGCAAGTGTCGATGCTACTAACAAGAAAGCTAAAACTGTCGAATAACGATGAAAGGTGTACAAGCGCAACAACCATAAAGGTGCTGTTCCAGAATTAGCTATTTCGGGAAAGCGAAGAAAATCTACCCCCGATCTCTTCTGAATTGCATTGGACTTCTCATTGAGATTTGGCGCTTGTTGTCTACCCAACTTTTTTACCGATTTAGGTATAACTGCCTGATTTGTGGAAGAAGTCGCTAAATTTTTCGAGGAACGCTGTTGTGTTGGAGACGATAGCGGTGTAGCTGGGGTAGCTGGTGTAGCTGGTGTAGAAGCGCTCCTTGCAGCTGACTCCATAGCCTTAGAGCGTCGCCTCCCTAAAGAAAGGATAGAATTTCGCTGGAACCAATTACCTTTTGTAGAAATAGCAGATTTACGAGCAACTACCATAAATTTTTTTAGATGAAAAATACTGTACTTTAGATTGATTTTCTTGATTGTCTGTTTTTGCTAAAGTTATGAATTGTCTTATATGGGCAACAAGTACACATAGATAGACTACACCGTTTTAACTCTTCTAATAGCTAGCTCTACCAATGTTTGCAATCGGTGATTAGCAACTGGACAGCTTGCCCTTTAGGTATCGCACCTAAAGTATGGCAATCTAAGGCAGCAAGATGCAATACTCCATGAAAAAAATAAAATTTTTGCTATGATAGCTCGCTTTACTAGAAAATTTGGTAATTTCTGTTTGTTTTGCTCCTGAGTTAAGAGAAACTAATCAGATCGCTGGATGATAACTAACCTGTAAAAGAATACCCCAAAGGATTGTTTTTTTAAGTGTGTAATCTCCTAACATTTAAAAAAAAGCAATAAATACGGTATCGTATTCAACAGGCGAAAAATTGTTCTAGCCACAATTGGTGAAAGAGGAGTTATGAAAACAAAAATCTTTGGTTTTGCTCTAATGTTAAGTCTCGCTGCAATTCTCGGAGCCTGTGAAGGCGGTGGTAGTGGCGGTGGTACTAGTACTCCATCTGCTACAGGTGAACCAACTGATGCACCTGCTGGGTCTACACCTACTGCAACTACCCCAGCTACTCCTGCAACTACCCCCGCAGCAACTCCCAGTACTACCCCTAGTGCTACTCCTAAATAAGGCATTTTAAGCTTTAGTTTAAATCATGCCCAAAACAGCTTAGTAACAACGCTTATCACCATTAAAAACCTATATTTTTCTGTTGGTGTATCAGAGCGTAGAGTTTGCTCAAATATGAGCTAAATAGGGCAGTAAGTAAAGGGCACTGGTGATGAGGATTACCTCGTCAACCAAGTGTCCGTCTAAAATTCTCGCCTGACTGAACCTTATTCCAAGGAAAAAGGAGTAGAGTCCCTTGTATCTAAGCCATTTAGGGGTGAAATACTTTCCTGATTTAGTATTTGCAATCCCTTAGACTCCTAAATAAGTTTTGAGAGGACAAAATAATTCATTGCGATCGCTGGCAATTGCTCAAGAGCATTCCCTGTAGTCTATTCTGTATTAGAAGAGACATAGTGATATACCTTGATGTTGCCAGATTTTTATTGGAAATAGGGAATAGGGAATGGGGAATGGGGAATGGGGAAACAGATTTTCAGACTGCATTGTAGATGCAGTTCAGGAGATGGGGAGAGTTAAAGCGAGAAAGGCAGTAAAATTCCTGCGATTGATTGTGATTATTGCAACTTTTATTGTGTTAATTGGCAATTGGGAATCAATGGTTATAGCATTACCGCCACCAGAGGATACGCCAGAAGAAATATTAAGGACACAGATTATCATAGAAGCGCGATCGCCAATTGATGGAAGCTTGCTAACAGCTGCTGAATACATACAACTACAGGCGCAGCTTCAAGAAGTCCCACCACCAAAACTAGACCCAAAAATTCGGGATCAGATTTTCTTGCTTCGCCTACGTAAAACCTTACTTCAGTTTTTCCCATTTTTAAATTTTTGATAAATTTGTCAATCGTCATTAGTCATTAGTCATTAGTCCTCTGTGCAATGCCCGATGCCCAATTCCCAATTCCCAATTCCCAATTCCCAATTCTGATGTACGATAACGGTGGCGACAAAATGCAAATAAATGTAAAGAATATATATAGATATTAAAAAAGTAGATTTAGTCAATCACATTATTTTACTTAGGTAGCTTCATGTCCATGACCACGATCGCCCCTGAGCAGGTTAACAGTATCGTTTGGAATCAACATAACGATCCCTTTGAAATACTAGGTTCTCATCCCATAGAACAAGACGGCAAAACTGTCTGGGCTGTGCGTGCGTACTTACCAAATGCAAGTGCAGTATGGGTGGTTCTTCCTGAGCAACGGAAAGAATACCCGATGCAAACAGTCCACGATCCCCACTTTTTTGAATGCACAATTGATACTCCAGAACTGGCAAACTACCAGTTACGGATTAAAGAAGGGGAACACGAACGTGTCACTTATGACCCTTATGCCTTCCGTTCGCCCAACTTGACAGACTTTGATTTGCATTTGTTTAGTGAAGGAAACCATCACCGGATATACGAAAAACTGGGAGCGCATACCGCGGAAATAGGCGGCGTTAAGGGCGTTTATTTTGCAGTTTGGGCACCCAACGCTCGTAACGTTTCATTGTTGGGAGATTTCAACCTCTGGGATGGACGGAAACACCAAATGCGTAAAGGCCCCACCGGAGTTTGGGAATTGTTTATTCCTGAAATCGGTGTGGGAGAGCATTACAAATATGAAATCAAAAATTTTGAAGGACACATTTACGAAAAATCCGATCCCTACGGTTTCCAGCAGGAACCCCGCCCGAAAACGGCATCTATTGTCACTGATTTAGATGCTTATACTTGGGATGACAAAGACTGGATGGCAAAGCGGCGGCACACTGACCCCCTCACCCAGCCCGTCTCAGTTTATGAAGTGCATTTAGGTTCTTGGTTACACGCTTCGAGTGCCGAACCTGCTAAACTACCAAATGGTGAAACTGAACCAGTAGTTGTTGTTTCTGAACTTAAACCGGGCGCACGTTTTCTTACCTATCGGGAACTAGCCGAGCGACTCATTCCTTATGTCAAAGAATTGGGATACACGCATATAGAAATACTTCCCATTGCGGAGCATCCTTTTGATGGTTCTTGGGGTTATCAAGTAACTGGGTACTATGCCCCCACCTCCCGTTTTGGCAGCCCTGAAGATTTCATGTATTTTATTGATAAATGTCATCAAAATGATATAGGGGTAATTGTAGATTGGGTTCCCGGGCACTTCCCCAAAGATGGACATGGTTTAGCTTTCTTTGATGGTAGCCACCTCTACGAACACGCTGACCCCCGCAAAGGCGAACATAAAGGATGGGGTACTTTAGTGTTCAACTACGGTCGGCATGAAGTCAGTAATTTCTTAGCAGCAAATGCCCTCTTTTGGTTTGACAAGTATCATATTGACGGGATTCGTGTCGATGCTGTTGCCTCGATGCTCTATAACGACTATTGCCGCGAACCAGGAGAATGGCTGCCCAACCAGTATGGTGGTAGAGAAAACCTAGAAGCAGCAGATTTTCTGCGTCAGGTAAATCACATTATTTTTAGCTATTTCCCTGGCATTCTTTCAATTGCTGAAGAATCTACTTCTTGGCCAATGGTATCTTGGCCCACCTACACAGGCGGACTGGGCTTTAACTTGAAGTGGAATATGGGCTGGATGCACGATATGCTGGATTACTTCAGCATGGACCCTTGGTTCCGTCAGTTCCACCAAAACAATATCACCTTTAGTATGTGGTACAACCACAGTGAGAACTTTATGCTGGCTCTGTCTCACGATGAAGTGGTGCATGGCAAGAGTAATATCATCGGTAAAATGCCGGGTGATACATGGCAGAAGTTAGCTAATATACGTTGTTTATTTGCCTATATGTTTGCTCACCCAGGCAAGAAAACCATGTTTATGAGCATGGAGTTTGGGCAGTGGAGTGAGTGGAATGCTTGGGCAGATTTGGATTGGCATTTATTACAGCATGAGCCACACCAACAGTTAAAAACGTTTTTCCAGGAATTGAACCATCTCTACCGTTCTGAACCGATTTTATACACCCAAGATTTTGCTGAACCGGGGTTTGAGTGGATTGACTGTAGCGATAATCGCCATAGTGTAGTTTCCTTCATCCGTCGTGACAAAGATTCTGATGATTTTGCGATCGTGGTTTGCAATTTTACACCGCAACCTCATTCTCACTACCGCATCGGTGTACCGCAAAAGGGATTTTATACTGAGTTGTTCAATAGCGATGCACGTCAGTATGGCGGCAGCAATATGGGTAACTTAGGCGGTAAGTGGACAGATGATTGGTCTTTGCACAGTCGTCCCTATTCGCTAGATTTGTGTTTGCCACCTTTGGGAGTGTTGATTCTCAAGTTGGATAAGAAGAAGACTGCTGAGGTGATTGGATAACAATTTTGGGTGGGCATTGCCCACCCAAGACTATTTTTTGATGTTTTTATAGTAAGTTACGCGACAAAAGTATGATGTGTAGAAGGTGTAATGTCTAGCGGAATCTGATTACTCAAGCTGGGACACTCTCTACTAGATCCGCTTGTTTTATAGTTGCTTACAGGTTTGCGATCGCAACTGTTGCTAAAAACCATAATAAGCCAAATATATAATTAGTTACCAATCTAATATTGATAAGTTGCTTAATTAAAGCTAAATTTAATTTTTTTATTAGCTCGTTAACTACTACTATTTCTATTCGCTAATTTCCAAGTTACTTGACATATAGTTCCTTTGGGAGAAAGAGTTTCACGTTTAAAATCACCACTCAAGTTTTTGGCGATATTTTTTAATTGTTTTGTTCCTTTACTTTCCAAATATGAAATCAGCCCAGATCCATTATCTTGAATCTTAAGAGTATAGGAATCATTGTCTTTCTTCCCAATAGCTTCAATACATTTGACACCTTGAGCATGTTTACCTACGTTACATAAAGCTTCTTCCAGAAATAAACAAAGTTCCTGTTTATTCTCAACGCTTAAATACTTCTCATCTATTGGTTCAAAGCTACGGATTTTGACTTTGATATTCTTTAAGTATTCTAAATCCGATCTTTCTAGCGTACTAGAGTATACTACATAAAAAAGTTCATGAATTGGGCATTTTAAGTCAATTTTTAACCCGCTACCTAAACGGAGACTTTCATCTTGAGATAAAGCCTCCAGCTTTAAATATTCACCAATTTCTCGAATTTCATAATTTAGTTTTTCTAACTGCGATCTTAATTCCTCCTGTGACCAGTCTTGAGCCTGCATCTGTCTCAAAACATTTGCTAAAGTTTGTAGAGGCCCATTATGAATCACAGTAAATGCATGTTCAATTGTATGTTGGCGTTCGTTCATTTTAATTTTAAATACTTGGTTATTTTGATATAAAGCGAATGCGAATCCACTCAACCCTAACCCATTTACTGTTAAAGTCAATAAACTTGGTGCTATGGGAATCCACCAACCGTAGAAAAGAAGTAAATAACCAATGCCAAATAAGGCTAAAGCTACTACAACTACAGCTAATAAGTTCTTCCATAAAGATTGTGTTAACCAAAAAAGAATTATTGGATAACAACCCCAAACTATTATCCACAAATATTCCCACTCATCTGACCAAACTTTTAATAATGGTCGTCCGTTAATAACTGCATTAATTATTTGGGAACAAGCATGAGCATGAAATTCTATTCCATAGATTTGTCCCCAGATTTTTTGATGATTAATTGCAGAAGTATTTACAAAATCAGTAGCACTGCTAGCAACAATACCAATCAAAACTATCTTATCTTTAAGTAAATTGGGATTAAAATTACCATTCTTAATATCAGTCAATGAAAGAATATTAAATGGTTTTTTACTATTGCGGAAATTTATTAATATTTTTAATCCGCTATCATTTTCGTTGACATAGCCTCCAGAATTAGATGAAAAAGCAGGTATTTCTGTAGTTTTAAATCTGATTGTTGATTCGTCAATAATTCCATTCTCAATATTAATATTTTGGGCAGATAAATAAGCTTTTGCTAGTTGTATCCCAAAAGAATATTTATATTGTTTAGGATTTTTGGAATTTTTAGGTGCTAATGTTGAAAGTAGGTAACGACGATATTTATTATCTTTATCTACTACTATGTCAGAAAAACCTATTTGCTCCGGTGGTAATTGTGGCGGTGCTAAAATTGGATCTGGAGGCAATATTTTTTCAATGCCGATTAAATTTTTATAATCATGAAATACCTGGACTAATTCTTGATGACCAGGTTCAACAGGTAAATCTCGAACTATGTCAAGACCAATTGCAGTAGGTTTATATTTATGTATTTTTTTAATTAGTGTGGCAATTTCTCTATCTGGAATTGGATAGCTTCCTACACTGCGGATATCTTCTTCATTAATGCCAACAATTACAACTTTGCCGTCGGTTGCTTCTAGAGGACGCGATCGCAAAAATGTGTCCAGCATTATCAGTTCATAATCTTGCAATAAACCACATAACCGTGCAGTTATTATGATTATCAAAAATGCTGTGCCTGGAAGTGATGCTAGGAGCAAAATTTTGATTTCAGCTTGAATTGTCCTCCAATTAATCCATATCATAAGCATCAGACATGAATTGAGATTTCACTGGTTTATCGTTGAAAGTTCTATAGTTGATCGTAAATAACTAATCAATTAATCCTTCTTTTCTAGCGCGAATCTCTGTTTGAATCCGTATATTTTTCCCCTCTTTTTTGCAATCTTCTGGATAAAGTCCGAGAACATCTTGAATTTTTGTCCAGTATGTACGCACTGCACGTTCAGACCTAAACATCCGTTCGGATATTAGTTTATCTGTTAATCCTTCTTCAAATGCCAATTTTAAAACATCTAACCACTCTGGCTTTAGTTCCAAACCATTTTTGATGTCTTGTGTGTGGGTTGCACCTTGGATTGCTATATAGACACGAGTTAACATTTCTTGTTCTGATAATCCTTTATCAGCGATCGCAAATCCACCTTGATGCTCATCAATCTCGTATTTTATCCTGACTAATGCCTTGACATAACTACTTTGCACCAAAAAGTTTTGCTGGGGATATTTCTGAAGTAACTGTTGAAGTAAGTTGATACCTGTATCAATTTGGGCTGTCATTCCTATTTCTTCAGGTATTGATAAATCCATAAAAATTAGGTCAAAGGAAGAAGTAGCAATCTCTTCTCGCGCTTCAAATACTGTTTTTACCTTGACAATATCTGCTTGTGGATATTGCTGTTGAAGTAAATTAAAGGTTCCAGCTAGAATTAATTCATGGTCATCAATAAGTAGGATTCTCATTACTGGTAATTGTAGGTAAATATTAACTTCTCATAAAATATCAATATAAAACAACTTTTAACCATATATTTAACTTTTGTAGACACTAAAATACTCCATTTTGTGTAATGGAAGTTTAAGGCTATATCAACCAAGTCTGCGTAGACAGTTTTTGTTTGCATAGCGGCAATTATAAATCCCGGGATATTTTTTCCTTACGGTTCATCCGCCTCTAGTACCCGGATTTCTCACCACACCTCGAATGGAGGAGTAATGAGTAATGAGTAAGGAGTAAAGAGTAAGAATTTACAAGTTCTTGCACTGGTATTGCGCCTGTTGTTCTTTTACTTATTACTCATTACCCATTACTTATTACTCATCATCAATCGCTTTAGAGCTTGTGAGAAATGCGGGTAGTAGGCAGAATAAATCTAAAATTGCTTGACTGGTTTTAATATGTATTGCAATTTTGACAATACATCTGTCGAAATACAATACAGTTTTCTGCAATGTTGTATACAAGTCAATAACGCTTCTTTGCTCGAGATTAAACAGGTGCGATGGCGTACCCGCCCTTTGCAATGGCGATCGCCAAAATCTAAATGACTGATGCCGATATTTATGTTGTTGCCTAGTTAAGCAATTAGAGTGAGGTTATTCTCTAGGCTCAAATTCAACTTTATCATAAATATCTGATAGAGAAATTTGAAATTGAATAGAAGATAATTTTAGTATCCTGTTATCTTCTTCATACTCTGATAAAGTACATTTCTTGTCATCACTTTTAAAATCGCATAGTAGTCGCGTTTTTCTGGTAAGTAAGTGGATCAAATTAAATATAAAACCTCACCCTGTCTCCGGCTTCCCTCTCCGATACTTTGAAGAGGGATTGAGGGTGAGGTTTGATCTTATATTTAATTGCATCTGCCAAGGCTACTTAGGATTTTTGATTTTGAATGCTATTCGTTTTTAATCAAAAGGTTTACTAGGCTGGGTTCCAAGTGCCGTGGAAGCTGTGGGGTATGACACTGGGTAATCCTAGTTTGCAAACGGGTTCGGCATCCAAGCGATCGCTATCAAATACCCAAACTTCGCTACGATGACAATTACCATCATAGACAACCGTTAGCACCCAACTTTGCTCGGGGTTTTGGGTAGATTGGGCGTGGATGGGTTCTGAAGGATAACGGTTCTCTCCAAAATCTGCTTCAGCAAGGGTTTCGGTTTTGTAGTCAAAGCGGGCGATCGCATTTAATAATTCTTGGCTAATATCTGTTCCCGAACGGAATGTTGACATATATGTGTACCGCGAAGCTTGCCCTACATGTTGCTGTGGTACAGTCGGAAACTCACAATATTCGTTAAATAATTGTTGAATTGACGTAACTTTACCAGTTTGAGGATGAAGATGAACTTGTGTTAGTGTACTTTTCGCCGAGGTGTGAGTCTCACCTGTTGCGACTTCCTTGAGATATTGGTTAGTTTGAAAATCTTCATAACGAGCAATATCCACAATTACTGAACCACTAGCATCTACATAACCATTAGAAAAATGCCATTGAAACCAAGGTTCGGTTTCTCCACGACTCACCACAGATAAAGTTTCCCGATCGATAACTAAAATCTGAGTTCCTAATTGAGGTTGCCACTTTAGAGAATCACTGTAGTTGTTTATCCCTATTAGCAGGGCTAAAACATTCAACCGTACTGGCGGAATGAAAAATACAATATACTGTCCTGCTAAAACAAAATCATGCACCAATGGTATACCATCTAATTGGTATGCGGCTTGTTGAATAATCCGCCCAGTAGAATCACTTTTGTAAATATTCAGCGTCGCATTTTTTCCAGGGCTGATGCCAAAGTTAAAAATCTCCCCTGTTTGCTTGTCACGCTTATAATGTGCGGAATAGTTTAATCCTTTTGTTAATCCTCCTAAGTCATCTTCACCCAAAGTTTCTAAAGTTTGTAAATTGAGGGCGTGGGGTTTTCCACCTTCCCATAATGCCAAAAGTTTATCTGGAAGTGCTAGCACTGAGGTGTTGGCAGCATTCTTGATAGGCTTTTGCCATTGATTCCAAATTGGCCCTGGTGCAGTCATCCCATAATTGCCGTAGAGTAGTTTACCTGCTGCGGCTTCTTTTTGATAGCCAGAGGTTTGCACGTAGCGATAAACCCCAGTTGCAATTGCATCGGTAAAATTTACAGCCAGAATTGCCCCATCTCCATCAAACCAGTGTCCCATGCGAATGCCACCGCGTTCTAGTCGTGCGGGGCCATTGCGGTAAAGAGTGCCACGCAAACCTTCTGGAATTTTGCCAGAAATAATTGGTAGTTGCGTAGAGGGAAATTCTTTTACTGGTTCTGCGATCGCACCAGCCCACGCTTTTGTTGTTGAATTTGGAGTAAGAGTATGCATATTAAATAATTATAAATGTATACAACTGTATTCTACATTTTCATCATGAATTAGTTGTATATTCATGCGTTACGCTAAAGCCATAACTCTTCCCACTGGCTGACTGCTGACTTCTGAATTTTGGCTCCTGCTATATATGAGCTAGCTCATAGTAACTGCTAAAAATAAACAGTAAATTGAAATCAATCAACATTATAGTGGTTGAAAAACTATGGTTAGCCAAAAAACAATAGATATTGTTAAATCTACAGCACCTGTTTTGAAAAAGAACGGTGAGCAAATTACAACTCGGATGTATGAAATTATGTTTGAAAATCATCCAGAGATTAGAGAACAATTTAGTATGGCGGCTCAAGCAGATGGTTCTCAGCCTGCGAGATTAGCTACAGCAGTTTATAGCTATGCCAATCAAATTGATAATTTGGCTGCTTTAAAGTCGATGGTAGAAAAAATTGCCCATCGTCATGTGCAGACTCATGTTACACCAGAGCAATATCCTATTGTTGGAGAAAGTTTACTGCAAGCTATGAAAGATGTTTTAGGAAAAGCTGCTACAGAAGAAGTGATGACAGCTTGGACTGAAGCTTATCAAGCATTGTCTGAGGTGTTCATTCACAGAGAACATGACATATATATAGGTGAAGACAGAAAACAACAACTTGTGCATTCTTAACGACAAAACTTAGTGTCATAACAAAAGCATGAGTATTGGTTACGACAACTTCAACGTTACTAACGACAGCTTGAACATTTATAACAACAGCTTAAGTTGTCGTAGCAACAGTTTAAGTTTTTCTTATAGCAGCTTGAGTGTTTGTTACGACAACTTAAATTTTACTAACAAAAACTTTTAACGTAGTGACTTCAGCAAGCGGGAACTCTTCTAAATAAAGTTCCGTTGCTTCCCGCAAATTAGCGATCGCTTCTTCTATCGTCTCTCTTTGGCTGGCGGTTCCCACCTCTGGACATTCAGCTACATAAACATCCTCTTTCCAGTGCAAAATTGCTGTAAAGGTGCGAGTTTTTATATCTTTAGCCTGTTGTAATGAACTCATGGAGTATTATTTGGCTATCTTTTCAGTTTTCTATTGTTGCTTAATCACCTGGAACTAACAACATTTGCGCCTCAATCGCTTCCCAGGTTTGGGGCGACACCCGCACTGCTGCTTGTTTGCACTGGATGATGAGGTAATTAGCGTAGAGATAATCGCCGAGTGCTTTTATTTCTACCTCAGATAAGTTGACCATTTCTTGATTGAGATTGAAAGTACTGAGTAAGGTTTGTTCTAAATGTTTAGCAAATGCCAGACGCACTTTTGTTGGCTGTTTATCATCAGGAATTTTAGCTTTAAGTGCTTCTAGTTGGGCAAGCAGCACATTAAAGTTTAGGCTATTGAGGCTATTAAAGATTTTTAATTTTTTTAGTTCATCAGTATATTTGATGGCGTTGTCGATGGCGTTGTCGATGGCGTTGGCGTTGTCGATGGCCTTGTCGATAGTGTTGTCCATAGCGTTGGCGTAAGCGTAGGCAGTGGCGTAGGCGTAGGCGATAACGTTGGCGTTGGTAATGGCGTAGGCGTAGGCGATGGTGTTGGCGTAGGCGATGGTGTTGACGATGGTGTTGGAGTAGGTGATGGCGTTGGTAATGATGTTGGCGTTGTTGATGCAGATGGCTATAGTGTTGGTGATTGCAATGGAGATCGCGACTGCACGTTTACCTACAGGTTTATAATTTCCTTCAGATCTAACTGTTACTTGTTCTGCCCATTTGAGTAAAGTTTGCAATTTAGACATTGTGCGAAATATTTGCCATTTATTGTTTTGAATATATTTTTGTGCTGCTTTTTCCATCAACAATAGCAACTCATCTGCACCGCCACCCATTAAACCAGCTGCTAGTACAAACACTTCTTTCCAGCGTTCATCTACAAGATGTTCCGTAACTAATTTTTCAACTTGGCGATAGTCATGTATATATTGTGCTGTCAAATATTCTTGTAGTGTCAAATGCGAAAATGAATAGATATCCCTTGCCCGTTCTACTAAAATTCCTTGTTGAATAGCGATCGCATCTAAAACTGTTTCAGCGTCTAAATCCTTGGGTGCATTGTCGTTATTGTGGAGAAACTCTTTGATTTGACTCACAAGTTCTTGATGAGACAAGAATAACCGCTCTGATTTAAAACTGTGATATGCAATCTCAGCTAGCATGATTTTCTCTAAATCGATGCCAAGCTGACGATAAATAGGATCGGTTTGAATCCGTTTTTCCGCAGCCCATTTTTTGAGTAATATATCAAGAGCATTACCATAAAGCGTAGCTCGGTTTTTAGGCAAGTCTTGAGATTCGTCATACACTAAACAAAGAAAAGTTAGCAATACAGGAGTTCTAGCTAATTCTTTAGTTGGTTCTTGTGTTTTGATTAACTTCCAGCACTTGTCAGCAGTTCTCGCTTGTCTATCTACCTCTGAAGAAAACCAATTTTGAATAAACTGCTGAATTTGAGCATCTTCAAAATCTGCGATCGCAATTTCCATCAAATTCCTAAACTGCGATCGATAGGCAGCAGTCCGACAAGATATAATAAACCGATTATTTTTGTATTGATCGACAAAGCTTTGAATTTGCCTGATTGCTAAATTTGTATTTTCCGTTGGCACTTCATCTAAAGCATCCAGCAAAACTAATAACTTACCTTGTTGTAAGGCTTTAGTAGTAAATTCTTCAAAGAATGGTAAATGACATGATCGAAATGCTTCTCTAATTACTTCTTCAATATTGATTTCATTCTCCGTAAATAGTTTTAATTCAATAAAAACCGGAATACATTCATATTGCAATTCACCAGATTTGTCCTTGAGTGCTTCTAGTCCTATCTTCCGCAAAAATGTAGACTTACCTGCACCAGGTGCGCCGAGTACCATTAAATATTGCTGCTCATTGGCAACTTTAATACCTTCTTGTTTTCCAGCTTTTTCAACCTGAAACCCGCGTTTTCCTGTTTCGCTAAAAAGATTCTGTAAAGCTTCAATTGATTCAAATCGCCGGATATCATCTGACTGCAAACATTGCACAGCTATATAAATTGAATCCAAATCTACAGGCTGCTGCATACCCAGTATTTGCAGCTTGTTATGGCGTTTGTGGTAGTTAATAATATATTGCTCAGATGCTTGATAAATTAATTTTGTGGTCTTCTCATCTAAAGGGCGGTTAAGTGTGTTTATATAAATATCAGCAAAATGTTTAACTGCTGCATCTGGTACAATTTCCGGCAGTGCAATCAGTTGATCTAGGCTGACATGGTTAACTCCAGATAGTGCTAATGAGCGCAAAATTGCATCAGCCGAACCTTCTACAACCACAACGCGGCTAAGTCCACCTCCAAGAGTTTTCAAGGAAAGTTGCTGGAGTTGTTGGATAGTATCACCCAGTACTTCGGCAAGTTGGCTTTTTCGCCGATCGATCAATGCTTGTCGATAAGCCTCAGATGATGTAAATTGCTGAGGTTCCAAAGGGGAATTCCTAGCACTTAATTTGAGTTTATTTTCGTCACCTAAACTCATAATTGCCCGAATCACCTCATCTCCCTTAGCCCGCATTAGAACTTCTTCAAGCAGAGGATCAATTTTGGCAATTTGGCTTTCGTTAAGTTTCATAGGGCTGCGGTTACTTGAATTAAACCTTTACCTTGGCGTTCTTTGTCATGTCCCAAATCTTTACAACTTGTGAGCAGTACGTCAATTAAATCTAATACCGGAATTTGCTTACTATACTTCTCTAAGATTAACGCTGCTACATCAGAAACGATTGGGGTTGCCATTGAAGTGCCATCCCAAGCTTCATAACCACCACCTTGAACTGATGAATAAACACCTTGTCCAGGCGCAACCAAATAAGGAACGTCATAAGAATGATTATTAACAGATATTCTGCCACTACCACTAAAACTAGCAATTTTACTATTAAAGTTTGCCGCACCTACTGAAACTGAACTCCGACAGTTTGCTGGTGTTCTAGTATTATTACGTCCATCGTTACCAACAGCACAAACAGGGAGTATCCCAACTGCAAGTAGAGTATCAATGACATCGCTTATTTCATGAGCATACGCAGGAAGACCTGCTGAGATATTGGCAATATTCACGTCTACTCGAAGTGCTAGCCAGTCCAGCCACATGACAAAGTTTGCTAAGTTGCCAGTACCTCTTGGGATGAGTACGCCGTCAATCAATTTAGTTTCTGGGGCAACACCAACCTGTTGACCACAAATTAGTCCAGCTACGTGAGTACCATGACCATCAGTATCCTGTGAAACTGTTAACTGGATCTGCTTACTTCTGTCATTAAAACTATAAGATTCAGTTACCTTGCCTTGCAATTCTGGATGGGTTGAGTCAATACCCGTGTCAAGTACAGCAATGGTGATGCTTTTTCCAGTGCCTGTAAATCCATTTTGCCGGGCTATGTTGAGAGCGATCGCATCTAAATGCCACAATTCATCTATGCTGAGTTCATCTTTAGTATTTGCATTCCGTTGTGGCTCAATCAACTCAATTGGCTGATCGCGTAAAATTAAAGCATTAGGCAACTCCTCACGCATCCTTTGAGCTTGATCATCGGGCATTTCTACAATACTTGCCCCAGTAATTCCTGAGTAATCTGGGTGTTTTGAAACTTGGCTAGTTGAGTTTTGTGCATCTTTGAGCCAGCTTTCGATTTCTTGATGAACTGGGTTTTCCTGCCAAAAATTTACAACTTCTGCAACTTGCGCTGGACGGCTTTCTGGCGTAAATTTTTTAGATGCAAGTTTTAGCGATCGCGCTACTGATGTTGCTTTGGGTCGAATAATATAAACGCTCATCAAAGATTCCTTATTATAAAATAAGCAAGATGTCTGCTTGAGGAATACAATATTACAACAAAAAGTGAAACAGCTAATTCAGGATCTATTATGACAACTAGACCAAGTTTCAATTCCTGGATTATCTGTCCTCAACCAAATCCTCAAGCAAACTTGCGTTTATTTTGCTTCCCCTATGCTGGTGGTAGCACGGCAATTTTTCGCACTTGGCCTAATAATCTACCTAGTAATGTCGAAATCTGCACTGTGGAATATCAGGGACGGGGAAGACAGATGAAGTCAGCACCCTTGACGCGATTAGAACCTCTTGTTGAAGCGATCGCTCCAGTTTTGTTACCATACTTAGACAAACAATTTGCCTTGTTCGGTTACAACATGGGCGGATTAGTTAGCTTTGAGTGCTGCTGTATTTACTAGGAGTAATTCGAGGGTATGTGATTGCCCGGAAACCTCATACCAAGAGTTTTCTGTTATGAAAATCTTTTTTCACTTACTCCACTGCGGTCTTAATGATAAGTCTTTAACCAAATTCCCGTTATTGGTAACGGTGGTTGAGTCGATGGAGAGTTGGGAGTGGGGAATCTCACTTATTTAACAGAACTTACAACTCAGAACTGTTTTGCCCAATTCCCCATACCCAATTCCCTATAATCAATTAGACATTTACCGGCTGTTTATTATCGTTTGAATAAGTGTTGCGATCGCTAATTCCGAACTGCGTAAGTGATTCTTTCCCTGTAATTAATCTTGCTCCACGATTACGGGTAAAGTAATTCCATGCCCATTGAATCATTACTACTAATTTATTGTCAAATTCAATTAAGAAGTAGATGTGAATCACTAGCCAAAACAGCCATGCAAAGAAACCTGTCAGCTTGATAAAACCCAAATCTACCACAGCAGAATTGTGTCCAATCATGGCTAAACTACCGCGATCGACATAAGCAAAAGGTGGCAAACTTTTACCTGCAAGCCTTTTCTGGACTAATTCTGCGACATATTCACCTTCTTGCTTGGCTACAGGTGCAACACCAGGTAGCGGTTTACCATTTTGGTGAGAAAAATTTGCTAAGTCGCCAATTACAAAAATATTGGGATGTCCCTTAATACTTAAGTCAGGTTCAACAATAATCCGTCCAGCGCGATCGCACTCAGCACCTGTGCGTTCTGCTAGAACTTTTCCCATAGCCGAAGCTTTTACACCTGCTGCCCATAATACCGTTTTTGAGGCAATTTCTTTGACTTCATCGCCTTGTTTGATGGTAACAACATCATTTTCAATATTTGTTACCAGCGTTTTTGTCTGAACAACTACTCCCAACTGTGTCAGAGATGCTTCCGCTTCTTGTGATAACTCTGGTGCAAAAGGTGGCAAAATCCGATCCAACCCTTCTAACAGCAAAATCTTGGCTTCTGAGGTGTCAATGTTGCGGAAATCTTCTTTGAGGGTTTGATTTGCCAATTCTGCGATCGCACCTGCTAACTCTACACCAGTTGGGCCACCACCAACAATTACAAAGGTTAACCAAGCACGGCGTTTTTCTGGATCTATTTCTTTTTCTGCGGCTTCAAACGCTGTAAAAATCCGGCTACGCATTTCTATAGCATCTTCTACCGTTTTTAAACCTGGGGCGAATTCTTCCCAGTTATCTTTGCCAAAGTAGGAATGCTTCGCACCTGTAGCGACAATTAACGTGTCGTAAGGTATTGCTTCGTCGCCCACAGTCACTTGTCTTGCTTCTGAATCAATATTATTCACCTCTCCCAGCAGCACTTTCGTATTCTTGCTTTTGCTGAGAACAGAACGCAAAGGTGAAGAAATATCAGCAGGAGACAAAGCACCCGTAGCGACTTGATATAGGAGGGGTTGAAATAGATGAAAGTTACGTTTATCGATTAGAGTAACGTTTACTGCTGCCTTAGCGAGTGTTTTTGCCGCATACAGTCCACCAAAACCACCGCCAATAATAACTACTTTATGGGGTGGATTATTGTCAAGTGAATTTACCATAAGAAATATTATCCAGTATTCCGACTATTGTAACTATTCTTAACAAATTTGTATCAAAATTGTCATCATATATTTTGTATTGTTTTTTACATTTGAATGAAGATTAAAGTAATCAAAACGACAGGATAAATAGAACCTTTAAACATAGAGGCTTAGACAATAAGATTTGACAATATTTGAATTAGTTTTTGCTTATGTAAATCTATCAACGCTAGATGTAGGATTTATGCAAGCTCACTCAGAACTAGTTGATTCTGGCGTTTGTGTCAAACGTGGTGAATGAGTTCGCCGCCAACGGTTAAAGCCATAAATAAGAGCAGCAAAAATTAACAAATATGGGCTGTAAACAATTAACCAAATACCAAGCTTGAGTAAGCCAACAGAAAATGCGCTCAAAGAGTGGGTAGAATTGTTCCAAGTTTCCTGAACTTGCAAACCAAAGGCAGGTTGTGGACTGGTGCTAGAAACTGCTGCTTCCAGGTTCAGCGTAATTGTGGAATATGCAACTTGATTTTGTAGGCTTTTGAGTTGGGCATCAATTTGTTCTATCGTTTGTCTGACATTACTTAATTCTTGAGCAACACTAAGCACATCTCTGACAGAACCAGCCCGATCCATAATTTTTTGCAAATTGGCTTCAGTCTTCTTTAAATTGGTTAATCTAGCTTGGAAATCAACCAAGCGATCGCCCACATCTTCGGCAGTGATATTACGACTTTCAACAGTGCCCAATTTAGCTAGCTCTTCCAAGGTAGGCTCTAGCCGATTCTCTGGTATCCGCAATTGAATTGTTGCTGCGTAACGTGGGTTGTCGCTTCTGGGTTGTTGTTGTTTCAACCCGATTAAATCCCCTTGCTGTTGATTGATAATTTGCGAAACAGCATCAATAGTCTTATCTACAGAGTTGACAGTCAAAGAAATTGCGGCTTTTTTAATGAGTTGAGGACGAGAACGAGTTACTGGTGCAGCTTCCGCCTGTTGGGAAACACTGCTTTCACGAGCAGCTAATTGATTTACCGCGCCACCGCCTGCACTTGGAGGTAAAGCCTTATTTGCTGACTGAGGGGAAGAAGCGCAACTAGTGAAAATCAATCCTCCTAACAATGCACTCACAAATAAAGCAGATGTGCGGGGCAATTGAGTCGAAGCAGACATAATCTATCCTCAGATGGATGAAGCTAACCTCAGTATTACTGATAGAAAGCTCAAAGCCTGTATTGTTGCGATTTATGTAACGGGATTGGGAATTGGGAATTGGGCATTGGACATTGGGAAAACTAATCTCCCTGCCCCCTGCCCTCTGCCCTCTGCTCCCCCTGCCTCTTCATTCAAAGGGAATAAATTCAATGGCTCATAATTAATCTGTGGTGACTCAATTTGAGGTACAATCTTAAACCTGCCAATTAATGATTATGCTTGCTGACAGGAGATGCTTCTATGGCCCGGATGTACTATGACGAAGATGCCAATTTAGACCTTTTGGCTGGAAAAACTATTGCGATCATCGGCTATGGTTCTCAAGGTCATGCCCACGCTCTCAATCTCAAAGATAGTGGTTTGAATGTGATTGTGGGACTATATCCGGGTAGTAAGTCAGTAGCAAAAGCTGAAGCGGCTGGTTTAACTGTGAAAAATGTTGCAGATGCTGCTAATGCTGCTGATTTCATCATGATTTTGTTACCTGATGAAGTCCAAAAAACGATTTACAAAAATGAGATTGAACCAAATCTCGAAGAAGGGAATGTATTAGCTTTTGCCCACGGCTTCAATATCCACTTTGGGCAAGTTGTACCACCGGATAATGTAGATGTGGTGATGGTAGCACCGAAAGGCCCGGGGCATTTGGTACGGCGGACTTATGAAGGTGGAGAAGGCGTACCAGCGCTGTTTGCAGTTTATCAAGATGCCAGTGGTCAGGCACGCGATCGCGCCATGTCTTACGCTAAAGGTATCGGTGGTACTCGTGCAGGTGTTCTCGAAACAACTTTCCGTGAAGAAACCGAAACAGATTTATTTGGTGAACAAGCTGTATTGTGCGGTGGTTTGAGTGCTTTAATCAAAGCCGGATTTGAAACTTTGGTAGAAGCTGGTTATCAACCAGAATTGGCTTATTTTGAATGTCTGCATGAAGTCAAGCTAATTGTTGACTTGGTTGTAGAAGGCGGTTTAGCTAAAATGCGCGATAGCATTTCTAACACAGCAGAATATGGCGATTATACTCGTGGGCCACGGATTGTTACCCAACAAACCAAAGCTGAAATGCAGAAAATTCTCAGCGAAATTCAATCTGGACAATTTGCACGAGAATTCGTTCTCGAAAACCAATCTGGTAAACCAGGGTTTACTGCCATGCGTCGTAAAGAAGCTGAACACAAAATTGAAGAAGTTGGTAAAGATTTACGGGCTATGTTTAGCTGGTTGAAAAAAGCTTAAGCAGAACAACGAGTACATTTTTAATCTTGGAGGAGTGTGGGCAATCTTGCCCGCTACTACAAAAGGGGAGCAAGCTGCTCCCGCTACTTTTAAAAACTATAGTTTTCAAAATAAATGATGTTTGGTAATGTATGTATCTATGCATTACCAAGCATTATTTTATTTGAGTTTTGAGATAATCTGCAATATACTCTCCATAGCGATCGCGCAATATTTGTTCCCGAAATTTGAATCCTAATGTTTTCCCTCGACAGAATAGAGATTTGCACAAGCACCGAGAGACAGCAATTGATTCATATTCAGTGGTTTCGTAGTCCCAGGTAATTTCCTCACCTGCTTCGATATCGCCCAAAGCAACGAAATCATATCCCCCAAACTGATTGTTCCTAACACCAGTATTTGGATCGCAAGAATGATTAATGACGACAGCAGGCTCATCTAGGTTGACATACAAATTAAAATCCATCTGAAAGGAATAAATTGTTCGTTGAGGAATTTCTTCAATTGGGATACCCACTACAACTGTTTCCCCTTTGACAAATTTTTTCGTAGCAAATACTCCTCGTCCTTTTGCTGTTTCCTGAATCGTGACATGAAAATTGAGCTTTACAGCTGAAATTGACTCTATTCTATTCATAGATAAAAACCCACTATGTTTAAATTTCTGGCTTCCAAGTTCCAAACTTGGTTTAGTTAAATTTCACTTTTGAGGTAAAAGCTAGTTAACTACTCTGTACCTCAACTTTTGCTTCCGGCTCAATCTTTTCAGGGCTTTGACTTAGAAGCAGAGCAATTAACACCAGAATCGCGCCAATTAAACCGCGTATTCCTAGATGCTCTCCCAGTAGCCAAAATGAGAAAATTGTGGCGAACAATGGCTCAAGTGTATAAAGTAAAGCCGTTTCTTCCGCTGAAACCCATCGCTGTGCTAATGTTTGAAGCCAAATGACAGCAGCTGTTGCCAATAACCCTAAGTAGAGAATCACTCCCCAGTGCTGATGAATTACCTCAAATTGGTTCAGAATTTGCGTGTTATTCCAAAGCATCCCTAGCACTGCAATGAACAAAAGTTGAACACTGGTAAGTGTTAAGGTGGGGTGACGGGACGCAACTCGGTCTAGGAAAATTATGTAACCTGCGTAGACAAAAGCATCAACGAACATCAATACATCGCCGATTCCTAGTTCTCCCCCTTCCCAAAACATCACGCCAATACCAATCACAGCTAATCCAGCAGCTAAGAAAGTTCTCAACGGTACGCGCTGACCACTCAGCCATCCTAGTAGCGGTACAATGAGTGCGTTCAAACTGCCAATGAATGCAGCCCGGTTTGCTGGAATTGTCTTAAGTGCTATTGTTTCTATAGCTAAGAAAACGAAAAGGAAAAGCGCTAGTACTATACCATCACGAAATAAAAGTGCGTTAATATTACGTAAATTGACAGTAAATACTACTGCTGCTATGACAAAACGTGTAGCAATCAAAGCGCTTGGTGGAAGGCTACTAACGATGTCTTTAGTCAATGGAAAAGTTGTTGCGCTAATCACATTAACAAGGATAAGCAGCATTATTCCTTTGAAACGCAACGTATTTTTAATTTGCATCAAATCTAATTGCTTGAATAATGTTTTTTACATCCATAAAAAGTGCGATCGCATAGAGAATGTTGATTTTCTTGCGTCCAATCAGTACCTTCTGAATTTAGAATTTTTACTTGGGGAAATTGTATTAATCTGATTTTCGTAATTTCATGTCTTTTTCAAAATTGCAATTAATAGGTAATTCGGTTTAATCCAATCCAAATTCTATCATTCACTGTGTTATCTTTAGAATTTTTATTGATTAAAAATTTCGTATCCAAAAATTCTGTAAGTAATTAAGTAGCGAAAAAATAATTGCAAATGTCAGTAGACCAAAATTTTTGCGCTCTTCTCTGTAATGGATAAATAGGGAAGTCGGCGTTAAAAAACCAAGCTATGTGACGAGAGGTAAAATCAGCAAATAGCTAATAAATTGGTCATTTTATAGTTTTTACAAAACTAAATATACATGAGTCTTATCATGCCAACTTACTTAAGCTGAATGTAGGTAAAGCTTTCCCGTAAAGGAGACGCGATCGCTCGCAATGACTGTAAATATTTTTGTTTATCTACTTACCTGCAAATCTGATTATTTGTAAAAAACTGTATTATCAATGAAGGGACGAGAGGGAGGATAGCAGACAGAGGTCATTTTTTCGGCAATAAATATATGTGGTTACAATAACTGAACTGTATTAGGAGATAATTTTGTTTTTCAGCCAATATTTCCTAGAAATTCTTCTCCGCACTGGGGAACATTTAATATTAGTTGTAATTGCAATGATGGTCGCCATCGCCATCGGCATTCCTTTAGGCATTTTCATCACGCGCCAGCCGAAACTCGCACAACCTATTATCGGTCTAACTAACACCATTCAAACTACTCCCAGTTTAGCTATATTTGGCTTTTTGATTTCTGTACCATTTATCGGAGGAATTGGTAAAATTCCTGCTATTATTGCCTTAATTCTCTATGCTTTGCTTCCAGTAATTCGTAACACTTACATTGGTATTAATAGTATCGATCCAGCGATTCGAGAGGCTGGGCGAGGGATGGGGATGACAGATAACCAACTGCTATTGCAAGTAGAAATTCCCTTAGCTTTAGGCGTAATTTTGGCAGGAGTTAGGGTAGCAACAGTTATTTCTGTGGGAATTGCTACCATTGCCTCAGCTATTGGCGGCGGGGGTTTGGGAGTGTTTATTTTTCGGGGGATTTCTACCCTGAATAATCAGCTAATTTTAGCTGGAGCAATACCAGCTGCATTGATTGCATTGGGTGCAGATTTATCCTTGGGATGGTTAGAAAAAAATCTGACACAGCGAAGCGAGAAAAGTCTAAAAATTAATCGTAAAACTGCTGTTTATTTAGCTATTTTAACATTACTCATTGGGGGATTAATTGGCTTTAGTTTTTGGCTAACACCACCAACAATTGTTATCGGCTCTAAAAATTTCACTGAACAAGTTATTTTAGGAGAATTACTGGCTCAACAAATTGAATCTCATACTAAATTAAGGGTTGATAGACGTTTAAATTTAGGCGGCACTTTTATATGCCATGAAGCTGTAAAAATAGGGCAAATTGCTGGCTATGTAGAATACACTGGAACAAGTTTTACATCGGTTTTGAAACAGAACCCTATTAGTAATCCTCAACTTGTCTACGAAAAAGTTAAACAAGATTACAGTCAAAAATTCCAATTAGAAGTCATGCCGAGTTTAGGATTTAACAACACCTTTGCAATGATTATCAGGGGTGAAGATGCTAAACGGTGGCAGATTAAAACCCTTTCGCAAGCTGCTAAATATACACCTCAAATGCAAGCAGGATTTGGTTATGAGTTTCTGGAAAGACAAGATGGTTATCCAGGATTAGCTAAAACCTATGGTTTAAAATTTACCAAACCTCCCCGACAAATGGAATTAGGATTGATGTATCAAGCTTTAAAAGAAAAGAAAGTAGATTTAATAGCGGCTAATTCTACAGATGGCTTGATTCCTATTTTGAATTTAGTCATTTTAGAAGATGACAAGAAATACTTTCCACCTTATGAAGCTGTCCCTATCTTCAATAAAGCAATTTTGGCAAAATATCCAGAGTTACGAAAAGTTATTAATCAATTAGCTGGGTTAATTTCTAATGAAGAAATGCAAAAAATGAATTATCAAGTTGATAATCAATCTCGCCCAGTTGAAGAAGTTGTCCGTGAGTGGCTAAAGTCTAAGAAACTATAAAAATTTGATATGTCAGACTCTAAATTTACTACTCCTGTGGCTCAAGAATCCCTGCACTCAGAATTGTCTGAACGATCGCCAGTTCCTAATCTGCGCGAGAAGATTCTCGCAATCCGCAACAGTCTACGCCCTGGACAACAACAAATGGCTGACTGGGGATCTGGGCCTTTGGCTATTTCTGCCGTACCTGGTGCAGGCAAATCTACTGGGATGGCAGCGGCAGCAGCGATCGCGATCGCTCGTCAATATGAACGTTATGCCCAGTCACGCCCATCTTCGCGTCGTCATCTGGTGGTTGTTACTTTTACTCGTTCTGCTGCTGCCAATATTAAAGCAAAGATTCGCAAATTCTTGCGAGATGATTTATCTCTCCCTCAGACTGGATTCTTTGTTTATACCCTACATGGTCTAGCGTTGAATATTGCCAGTCGCCATTCTGATTTATCGGGTTTGCAACTAGAAAATGTCACATTAATTACACCAACCCAAAGTCACCGTTTTATCCGAACAGCCGTAGAGCAATGGATTGCAAATAATCCAGGAATATATTTGCGGTTATTAGAAGGTCATCAATTTGACGGAGAAGAGACAGAAAGATTGCGTCGTCAATCGGTGCTGCGAACAGAAGTATTGCCAGAATTGGCTAATACAGTAATTCATGAAGCAAAAAGTTCTGGGATATCACCAGAAAAATTGCGGGAGTGGAGTAAACAAACCACAGACGAATATGCAATTTTGAGCGTAGCGGCGGGATTGTATGAGCAATATCAAAACTTAATGCGATCGCGTGATTTCATCGATTACGACGATATGATTTTAGCCGCACTGCGCGTTTTAGAAAACGACAGCGCCCGCCGCATCGAGCAAAATCAAGTTTTCGCCGTCTTTGAAGACGAAGCCCAAGATTCTAGCCCCCTTCAAACGCAGTTATTAGAAATATTGGCAAGTGATGGGGAATATGGGGCAGGGGGCAGGGAGCAGGGGGCAGGGGGACTCGGGGCCTCCTCTGGGGATAGGGGGAAGAGGGGGCAGGGGGCAGGGGGCAGGGAGAGAATAATAACTCCTCAATCATCAGTCATCAGTCATCAGTCAACACTCAACTTGGTACGAGTCGGCGATCCTAACCAAGCGATTAACTCTACCTTTACTCCAGCCGATCCGATTTATTTTCGGCAATTTTGCGAAGAGTGCGATCGCATCGAACGATTGGCAACGATGGATCAAGCTGGTCGCAGTACTAGAATTATCATTGAAGCGGCGAACTTTGCCCTCAAATGGATTAATAATCAGTCCTTAGCAAAAACGAATAACGGACAACAGACTCCTGACAACCGACAAGTACCGTTTCGCTTCCAGACAATTCGCCCTGTTGAAACTGGAGATCCGCAAAAGAATGCCAACCCAGCACCAATCGGACAGGGATTAGAACTTTATACCCCGCGTGACATTCATCACACCGTTGAATTGTTATCTCAAAGAATAGTCGAGTTATTTGGCGAAGATCCAACACAACATAGTGCAGCGATTTTAGTGCGAGAAAATCGTCAAGGAAGATGGTTAGGAGAGGCTTTAGCACCTGTGTGCAAAGAGCATAATATTACACTTTACGATGTGGGAGAACGCGATCGCCGTTCCCATGTTCCCCAAGAGATTTTAGCATTACTGCAATTTTGCGATCGCCCCCACTCCCCCGATTACCTCAAAGCCGCCCTAGAAGCATTAGTACAGCGCCAGTTAATTCCTACTCAAGACCTCAACGCCCTTGCGAGTCTCCCAGAAGAATTTTTGTATCCTGGCCCTTTAGCAGAACCCCAGGCAGAAACAGTCCAAAAAGCTGCACGTTTGTGTCGCAATTTACTTCGCGCCCGCTTGGAATTGCCACTGTACCAGCTAATTTCCTTTCTCGCCTTGACCTTAAATTACGATCAGGCAGAATTGGCAACTGCTGACAAACTTGCAGAACGGGTAAACCAGCAGATAGCCGGCAATAGTTCGATGAGTGGAATGCTGTCAGCTTTAAGTGAAATCGTCAGTTCCGAACGGTTTGAACCAGTAGAAACCGAAGATTCGGAAGAACGTTACACTCGTCGCGGTCAACTGACCATTATTACTATGCACAAAGCCAAAGGGCTAGATTGGGACTATGTGTTTCTTCCCTTTCTCCACGAAAACTTAATTCCTGGTAGATTTTGGGTTCCTCCCCAAAGCCAATTCTTAGGGGATTTTACCTTATCAGAAGTAGCCCGCGCCCAAATTCGTGCTGCTCTCCACGGAGAATCTACCATACCAGATGTTACACAAGCATGGGAACAAGCAAAGCATTTGAAAATATCTGAGGAGTATCGTTTACTCTACGTTGCCATGACACGAGCCAAGCGTCTGGTGTGGATGTCAGCAGCGCAGAAAGCCCCCTTTACTTGGAGTAAACCGGAGAATTTGCAAGAACAAGCACCTTGTCCAGTTTTCCCAGCATTAAAGCGGCAATTTCCTGAATGTGTGGCGAATTTAGCGGTAATGGCTAAATAAGTGCGATCGCAATTTTTAAGCTGGCTCAGAGATTTAACTTGCACAACTAGGATGCTCATGTTGCCATTAGTGTCAACTTAACGTAAAACCCTTGTATAAAACTGGATATTGAGTTCACTTACCATCATACGATCCGTGTTACTCCACCCTAACCCTCCCCTTATAAAGGCTACCGTGTACACACAAGTCCTCAAAACCTCACCCTGTCCTATCTTTAATCCCTCTCCTTACTAAGGAGAGGGACAGGTTTTGCATCGCAAAACCAGGGTGAGGTATCTCAGGGACTATGAGACTTAACCGTAAATGCACTCACAAAAGATTTGTGTGTACACCGTAGCCTTTACAAGGGGGGATTAAGGGGGGTAAAACGGCTGTGGGACAAAGCTTTAAGCTTAAGTTGACACCAATGGCAAGATACCCACCCCACAAGAGATTCTTTTTTTTGCTTTTGACTTTTATTAATTACTCCGTAAACCCTGCTCGATAGTAGAAACTTTCACTGCAAAATTGGTGATATCTTGTCCAGTGCGGAGATTTTTGGCTTCACCATTATTCAGAGCCACAATATAAGGGTCGCCATTAATTACACCGATAATGGGGCCACCAGAAGAACCCCCAGCAGTGGCGCAATCATGTAATAAAAAACCTTCTTCTTCTGCGACAATACTACATTTTTCCTCAAAACTAGCTGTCCATCCTGGCCCAGCACTGAAATATTTCTGATAGCTATCATTAGGGAAATCACCAGAATAGCCCACGAAAAAGAAAGCTTTTTGATTGCGAATCAAAGTAGCCGAAGATAGAGACTTCCATCCCAAATAACCATATTTGCGACCCAGAGGTTGGTTAAGTTTTAAAATTGCCCAGTCATTAGGATTCAACTCACTACTTTTTTTGAAATCTGTACCGTAATAAACTTGCTCAACTTGCGCTACATCTTCGTAATTTTTATCAATGACATTTGGGAAAAATAAAATTCTGGTGCTTAATTTGCCAGTATTGGGGTCAATAACACAGTGAGCATTAGTTAAAACTAAATTAGTCTCAATTAAGGTTCCCGTGCAATGATAACCATCGCCATCGGCTGTAGTTCCTTGAACTCGACCAATTGCCGACCAAGGATATTTTCTACTAGTCATGGGGATACGGTTATCTATACCTGTAGGAATTCCTCTAGAGCCGCCTTCATTAGGTTTAGCAGCCCGTCCCAAACCAGGAGGGATAAAAGGTTTGCCATCACTTTGTAACTTAAGTTGACCCGCTTGTTGAGAACTGATAAATTTAGGCGTGATACTTTGCTGTGGTTTTACCTGTGTTTGAGCTTGCACCGATACCCAACCACCCAAAGTTATAGCACTAAGAATTCCAGCAAAAAAGAGAGCGAAAAATTGTTTGTAGATAGGCTTCTTAGACATCGATAAAACTCCTGAATAAAAATTTGGTCGTTCAGACGCGATGAATCGCGTCTCTACATGAAGGCTTTCGGGTTTATCTGAACGGTTGGCTTTTATAATTTTCTGCTGTGGCCATAAATTAAATTACGAATTACGAATTACGAATTAATTTCTCCACTCGCCTTGCAAAGTGAAAGCCGCCCAATAATAGGGATTTTGCCATGCTTTTTGTTGCCACAGTTTCAGCTGTGACTCTCGTAGGGCAATTGTAGGAGATACCTTTTGCTGCAACATCGTCGTATAAAATTGGGGCATCAACTTTGATGTAGCGGTGTCGTTAACTTGCCACAAAGAAACTACAGCAGTTCTCGCCCCGGCATACATCAATCCTCTTGTCAAGCCCATCAAGCCTTCACCTTGGACATCTTTACCTAAACCTGTTTCGCAGGCACTCAATACAACTACATCTGCATTCCAGTCCAAGTTAAAAATGTCGCCAAGGCGTAGGATACCTGGAGTTTGCGGTTTGCCTTGTTTGTCTATCTGAGAAAGAATAATTCCTGATAATTCTGGGTTGAGGGGGTCAGCAAAGCCGTGGGTAGCAAAGAGGATAAATCGATACTGTTTGAGTTTTTCACTAGTTGCCCAATTGTAATTAGCATCAAAATCAAAAGCTTTTAGGCTTTGGTCAGGTGATACAAGTTTTAAGATTTGATTGGCTTCTGTAAGTGTGCCTGGTAGCCGTCCCCATTCTCCACGCTTGAGATTTTTGGCGGATCGTTGCAGGCTAGACCGTTGGAGGCTGAGTTCAGGGCCGGGGCTTTCGCTTTCGGGTTTACCTGTAAATCGCTGGTCATTAGCTGCAAATACAGGGTCAGCAAGGACAGCTAAGGTTTTGGGTGCTGGTTGGCGTTGTTTCAAATCTTGTCTGTGGATGGCTATGGCAGTGACAGAAGGTAAATTGACAATTTCGTGGTTGACTAACAGAGGTTGATAATTAGATTTCTGATTTGGTTCTGATAACGCAGCAAAGGGAATTTCTTGCAATGCGCCATCTGCAACTATGACTAAGCGTTTTTTCCCCAACTTTTCGGCAACGGGTGCAAGGACAAGTTTACTAAGTTGGGTTGCAGCTTGGCTAATTTCTTGTAAATCTTTGGCTTTTTGGTCTTCGGGTAAATCCTGACATTTAACGTATTGACATTTTTTCAATAGTTCCTGGAATCTTCCTGCTGATTTTTCTATGGCTTCTTTTCCAGGGAGTTCGTATGTATTGAGAGAATTGGGAGTGACAGCCCAAAGATAGCTGCGTTCTTCACCCAAGGAATATTGCAACAGCAGGGTATCTTGATCTAGTTGTTGCTGAATTTGAGGTAATTTCAGAGGGTCGGGATATTTTAGGGCTGCATATTTGGGGCTAGTTGTACGGATTTTGGTTTGCAGTTCTCGGTATTGGTTTAGGAGATTAGCAGATTCTTGTTCGAGTTTTTGGATGACGGTTGTTGGTGCTTTTTGAGTTGGTAACTCTTGACGCAGTTTAGCTGTGGCATCAATTTTCTGCCGCAAGTCTTGTTCTTCTGCTAATAGTTGGGGGTCAACGCCTTTACGGATATTGGCATTGGCTTCTGTTAACAGTTCTAAAAGACCCCTGGCGCGAGAACGTTCACTGATGTGCAGTGCTAAAGCATCGTATCCTTTTGATGGGTCTTTTTTGTGCAACTGCATCAGCAAGTCGATGTAGAATTTGTAAACGCCTTGCTGTGATGCAAAATAAGAAGCACGCAACTCTTGGCTATCAACTTTGGTGCGTAAATCTTCAATAATTTTGATTGCTGCTTCAACTTGGGTTAGGGCTTGTTGGAGGTTGCCGCGATCGCGTTCTAGGGAAGCTATGTTTCCGAGGGTAGCGGCTTCCCCTTCTTTGTCACCCACTGCACGGTTTATGGGTAAAGCTTGGTTGTAGTATTTGAGCGCTTCTTGTTTTTCTTCTAATGAGTTGTAGACAGCGCCAATATTGTTGAGGGTGGTGGCTTCCCCTCCCCTATCTCCCACTGCACGACGTATGGGTAAAGCTAGGTTGTAATATTTGAGCGCTTCTTGCTTTTCTCCTAATGAGTAGTAGACATTGCCAATACTGTTGAGAGTGGTGGCTTCCCCTCCCTTGTCCCCCACTGCACGGCGTATGGGTAAAGCTTGGTTTAGGTATTTGAGCGCTTCTTGCTTTTCTCCCAAATCGTTATAAAAACCGCCAATATTGCTGAGGGTGGTGGCTTCCCCTCGTCTGTCCCCCACTGCACGACGTATGGGTAAAGCTTGGTTGTAGTATTTGAGCGCTTCTTGATTTTCTCCTAATGAGTCGTAGACTAAGCCAATATTGCTGAGGGTGCTAGCTTCCCCTCGCCTGTCCCCCACTGCACGGTGTATGGGTAAAGCTTGGTTGTAGTATTTGAGCGCTTCTTGCTTTTCTCCTAAATCGTCGTAGACACCGCCAATATTGCTGAGGATGGTGGCTTCCCGTCGCCTGTCCCCCACTGCACGGAGTATGGGTAAAGCTTGGTTTAGGTATTTGAGCGCTTCTTGCTTTTCTCCTGATGAGTTGTAGACTAAGCCAATATTGCTAAGGGTGGTGGCTTCCCCTCCCTTGTCCCCCACTGC
Source organism: Nostoc sp. DedVER02 (assembly GCF_034530675.2). Taxonomy (NCBI): domain Bacteria; kingdom Bacillati; phylum Cyanobacteriota; class Cyanophyceae; order Nostocales; family Nostocaceae; genus Nostoc; species Nostoc sp. DedVER02. The sequence goes on along the minus strand of NZ_JAVRCP020000006.1, from coordinate 84,920 downwards.
ACGGCGTATGGGCAAAGCTTGGTTGTAGTATTTGAGCGCTTCTTGCTTTTCTCCTAATGAGTCGTAGACTAAGCCAATATTGCTGAGGGTGCTAGCTTCCCCTCCTTTGTCCCCCACTGCACGGTGTATGGGTAAAGCTTGATTGTAATATTTGAGCGCTTCTTGGTTTTCTCCCAAATTGTTATAAACACCGCCAATGCAAACGAGGATGCCGGCTTCCCCTTCCCTGTTCCCCACTGCACGCAATATGGGTAAAGCTTGGTTGTAGTATTTGAGCGCTTCTTGGTTTTCTCCTAATAAGTCGTAGACAGCGCCAATGCCAACGAGGGTAGCGGCTTCCCAGTGTTTATCATCAACTTGTTGCCAAAGCTTCAGTGCTTCTTGGTATTTTGCGATCGCCTGTCGCAGTGATTCTGCTGTCTCTTGTTGAAAAAGCTGCATCCCCTCTTGAGAAAGCCGTTCCGCAGCAGCGCGAGTGGTATTTTGTTGAGTGGTTTCTGGCTGCTGTGCTATCTGCAACCCTCGACTTTTCGGTGTCGCCCCCACAGCATCAGCAAGCATTACTACACTCAGCGATAAAATTAAACCATAGCGGGTAAAATTCGGTAGCAAGCACCAAAAAGCCCACTGAGACTTTTCACACCTGTTCATCCTTAAGCCTCATTATTTGTGACAGCGAGAATCCACGGCAAGTCAATGCTGCCATTAGATAATTATTATTCAGTTGTCGTCAGAAATATTACTGAATATTGATTTTGATTTTATGGGTGTAGTCTCGCGGATGAAGTTCTGGTTTCTGTTTTTGCAACGAACTTTCTGGGCAAAGTCTGATTTTCTCGTTCTCGCGCTTTCTAACCTACTCTGCACACAAGGAATTTCCAAGATGTAGGTTGGGTTTTGTTCCTCAACCAAACCTACATCTGCATCAGATTTCTTAGTGAAATGGTATAACTCGCTTAAATTTCAAAACTAGTTGCCAAAATTGAAGCGTTTGCAACAATAGTTGCGTCATGTATAAGAAACGTTTAAGTATTTCTAAGAAACATATAAGCAATTGCTGGAATTGTTACATACTTTGCAACAATTACTGCGTTATGTATAAGAAACACTTAAGTCTTTCTAAGAAACATATAAGCAGTTGCTGGAATTGTTACATACTTTGCAACAATCGCTGCGTCATATATAAGAAACGTTTAAATCATTGCAGCATTCGTTGTAACTAACTTATGAGTTGCTTTTCTCCCCATTTTGGAGAAAGCAATCCGCAAGCACATTGATAAAGCTCTTAGACGAATCAATACTACTAGGTTAAGAACATTTGTAGGTTGGGTTGAGAAACCCAACATTGCCGGGGCTTTGTTGGGTTTCACTTCGTTCAACCCAACCTACGAAATTTAAGCTTTTAAGCAAAACCTACGTAGTATTGTTAGACGAATAGCTATTTCGTCTTGTTGAGTTAGCATATCCTGTATATATTTTTATAATCAGTATTTAAATAAATATAGTTTGTTCAAAATATCTATTATCTTGCAAAAATAAACTTATTGTAGAAGCCGGTTAAAAAGCAAAAGGGGAATCCCATATCCGCTTTGTAAGAATGGAATTCCCCTGAAATTTTGATTTTAATCTCTAACAAAAGATACAGATGTCGAGTTTAAATTGACTCAATTGCCACCAGACACAACAGCTTTATCGTGTATAGCAGTGTCTTCAGGCTTTCTTTGCCATTTGCCATCGTTGCCTGGTTCGTATTCATTCTTTACACTATTCCAAGCAATCTCATTCGCACCCTCTTCACTCAAACCATTACCTTGAGCAGCGTTTAATGCTGCAACAAAAATCTGCTGTGCGTGTTCAGGCAACTGTTCTCTAATTTCACCAGACAATTCGTTTATTGTTTTATCAGACATAAATTTACTCTGCTCATCTCAAATTAAGTTCATGTTAAAAAATTGGCAATACAATTTCCTCTTTCTCAAAGTAGAGAAGTAAATAATCATACTTTTGGCTGAGTCAAGCAATTTTTAAATCAGCGATGCAATGATATTGATACTCATCGCTAAAATTGTGGTATTGAAAAAGAAGGATAATATGCTATGTAACAGAGTCAAGCGTCTCATAGCGGGTGATGTCGTCTGCACATCTGAAACTTGACTAGTCATGCCAACTACAAATGAATAATATAAAAACTCCCAATAGTCAGGATAGTCGTTATTAGGAAAATCTAAACCTTTGGTGATTTCTTCACTATTATTATGATTAATATATTTGTAATAGCTGTGTGCATATTGCACTGCAAACATCGTATGCACTAATAACCAAGAACCTACAATGGTTATAATTGCAAGTATGACATGTAAGGTAAGCAGGATTGTTGAGGAGCCTTTTTTATCAGTTAGCAAAAACCCGATCGCTAAAACACTAGCACAAGCCGCAGCTATCACCAGCATAAATATAGCTAAATGTCCTTCATATTCATTCTCAGCATAACGGCGAATTTTTTCTGGGGTAGCTTTGCTCATCTTCCACCAGGTTACGGCTAAGAAAAAGTCAGCGCCGGAGTTCCAGGCGCAAAGAATGCGAGTCGGTAAATGCAGCCAAGACGGAAGAATTATTGAAATTAATCCAGCGAGTCCGACAGCAATTATCAGTCTGGGGCGGGGGTCAAAGTTTTTAAATAAGTTAAGTTTCACAAATATTGCGATCGCAGATAAGTAGGTAGGCGTAATTAAATATAAGAGCAAACCTCACCCTCAATACCTCTCTTTGTTAAGGAGAGGGAAGCCGGAGGCAGGGTGAGATTTTATATTCAATTTGACCCACTTAGTTATTATCCAGCCAGATTTAATTAATTCATCATTCGTAATCGCGCTCTCTATATAATACTCTTGCTAGCTAGCTTCTCTGTAAGAGTACGCAAACTTACTACCGCTACGCTAGCGTAATTATAAAATTGGTGGTATTCAAGTTAATCATTATTCAGATTGCGTATGCTAAATACTCAACTAATTACGAATTACGAATTACGAATTACGAATTACGAATTATTTCAACTTGGCTCTAATCGTCTCTATTCGTTGGCGATTGACACCTAAATCGCTTTGACCTAAGCGTGAGGCTGAACGCACTTGGATCGCATTAGCATTCCGGTCGAGATAGAATTCTACATCATCCACAAATCCCAGTAAAGCACTTTTGAATTCTGCATATAAATAATCTTGGCTTTCATTAATGATTTTAGTTCTTGGTAAGGACTGAATAATTTGTTTAAGATTAGCGACCGCTTCTTCTGGAGTAGATGTAAAAGTCAGTGGTGCAATTTTGTGGGTTGCATCTGTACTCTGACTAGAAACGCAGTTAGGGGAATTAGGGCAAGGTGCTAATTTACCGTTGCTAACACCTAAATTATTCGGTCGTTTGCCAGCAAAAACCATAATTATGTATCCAGCTAAGGGAATAAATATACTCTCGCACATTTGTTTGAATCAATATAATACTTTGGCGTAATTGCATCTTCTGGCAAATGACAGATTCATTAAAACATCGGTGATGCGTTCGCTCTATGATTCGGTAAGTATGGTCTAGACAAACACAGATTATGACGCAAACAATTTCAATCAACGACTCTGGACGGTTGCAACTTACACCGCTAGAAATCCCATCCCGTCTACTATTGGGGCCTGGGCCCTCCAATACCCATCCCACAGTTCTCCAGGCGATGAATACCTCACCAGTTGGGCATCTTGACCCTGCTTTTCTCGCCCTCATGGATGAAATTCAGTCGTTGCTACGCTACGTATGGCAGACAGAAAACCCGCTTACCATTGCAGTCAGTGGTACGGGAACAGCCGCAATGGAAGCAACGATCGCTAATGCTGTTGAACCTGGTGATATAGTTTTGATTGGTGTAGCTGGTTATTTTGGTAATCGCCTCGTGGATATGGCTGGACGTTATGGTGCTGATGTGCGAACCATTACCAAACCTTGGGGACAAGTCTTCAAGCTTGATGAACTCAAAACTGCCCTAGAAACTCATCGTCCGGCTATTTTAGCTCTAGTTCATGCCGAAACTTCTACTGGTGCAAGGCAACCTTTGGAAGGAGTTGCTGATTTGTGTCGTGAATTTGGTACTTTGCTGCTGGTGGATAGTGTGACAAGTTTGGGTGGTGTCCCCTTGTTTTTGGATGCTTGGGGAGTTGACTTAGCTTATAGTTGTAGCCAAAAAGGGTTGGGTTGTCCCCCTGGTGCTTCGCCTTTTACGATGAGTGCGCGTGCAGTTGAGAAATTGCAACAGCGCCAAACAAAGGTTGCAAACTGGTATTTGGATATGTTGTTACTGGGTAAATATTGGGGCGCGGAACGCACCTATCACCATACAGCACCCATTAATTTATATTATGCATTGCGGGAAGCATTACGTTTGCTCTCAGAAGAGGGATTAGCAAATTCTTGGCAGCGTCATCAAAAAAACGTAGAGTATCTCTGGGAAGGCTTGGAGAATTTAGGATTGAGTATGCACGTTGAGCAAGAGTATAGATTACCAACGCTTACCACTGTCTGTATTCCAGCAGGGGTAGATGGAAAAGCGATCGCACGGCAGTTACTCAATGAGCATAATATTGAAATTGGCGGTGGTCTTGGCGAACTAGCTGGTAAGGTCTGGCGCGTAGGGCTAATGGGCTTTAATAGTCGAAAGGAAAGTGTTGACCAGCTTTTAGCAGCACTGCGACAGGTTTTACCTAAGTAGTTTTTGGGGGAAAATAGTGCGTTAATAGTAGCTTAACGCACTCAATCTGGCACTACAATCATTACCAATTACAAGAAGCAACTAAGCTAGCTACTATTTCAACTAGTTCGTCTGGATCGACGGGTTTAGATACATGAGTGTCAAAGCCACCTTCCAAAGCACGGATACGAGCGTCAGGATCAGCATAAGCTGTTAAAGCAATAGCTGGGACTCGTCCACACTTCTTTGATTTGAGCGCACGAAATTTGCGGATGAAAGTGTAGCCATCTTCTCCTGGCAACCCAATATCAGAAATTAAAACATCAGGCTCCAATTCGGATAATACTTGGCGTGCCGCATCTGCTGATATTACTGGTATAACTTTTGCTCCATCCATTTCCAACACAGTAGTGATGAAAAAGCGAGTATCATTATCATCCTCAACTACCAGAATATCTAAACCAGCAAGAGTTCCAGAAGTTTCCATAAATGAAATCTTATCGTAAATTAAAGGATTTAAATCCCTTTTTTGCAAATGTCTTTATGGTCTTTCACAGATGCCGGGAAAAGTCAGATCCTATCCCTAACGTAATTAACAATTCGTAATTACAAATTACGAATTGTTAACTAACTCCTCACCGAAGAGGCAGAGTGTTGGGAACTCTTAGCTGGAGGAGCAAGTCTACGAGAAGCATTGCAGAACATGGGTATGAAGCCCCGTCTCTCTCCTTTTCAGGACGCTTGAATGCAAGCCGCGAGTAACAAGCTCCGTCTCAGTCCCTCCCCCTGCTCCCTGCTCCCTGCTCGCCTGCCTCTTTTGACTTGTCTAAAGTTCTTACACTCAGGACTTGGGGAGGTGTCGAATCTGGCGGATAAATCACATCTACCAGTACTATCCGCTTAGTGGAAGGTGGAAGTACAACTTGTAGCAATGGTTCTAATACTTGTCCAGTTCTGTGCCATAGATGTATGTAGCGCGTTTTTTGTTGACCTTGGTCATCAAAGTAACGTAATCGTACTGTACCACGGAAGAAGGGAAAATCTAGGGATGGTTTCCTGAAACGTACACCACCTTGGGATAATTTATCTTCCTTCAAAGGCGTTTCTAAAGTAATGGTAACGGTTTGATTTTGGTTGGTATTGTTGCTCAAAGGTAAGGTAAGTTTATATTCCACCCCATAATTACCATGTGCTTCATAAGCCGTATCTGGATAACGTACCAGCATTTTGGCCGTTTGGATCTGTTCAGTACCCAATCGACCACTCCGTAATGTGTCTAAGGCGTAAGAAATAGCTTTGCCACGCTGGGGAATAGTCAGATTTGTGCTTTGAGGATTATCCAGCAACTTTGCTTGCCACTGGGAACCTTGTGAAACACCAGCTACACGCCCATAAATCAGTGCGCCACTGGTAGCATTTGGAGGAGTCGGGGTTTTATCTCGCGGCCCGGCGAAGTTCCCGTTATCTAGTAAAGCTTGCCATTCTCCAAGAGTCGGTGGGCGTTCTGTATTATCAGAATTTTTTTTGGCAAACATTGCTAAACTTGCGGCATAAACTCGATCGCTACTACGCAATCGCATAAAGCTAGAACGACCATTTACAGGCTTTTCTAGATTTCGTACAGGAATAGGATGATTTAGCAACATCCGGCTTTGTCCTGGTGGAATTATCAGCTTTGCGGGAAAATCAGCTTGTCGAACACCTCGGAGTACATCACCAACAGCGCGATCGCCTGGCCCAGAATAAGCTTTACCATCGTTATTTTCTACGTAGGGTGGTAAAGTAACAAAGGGCGCATCCTGCATCAAATAACTTGCCGCTTGCAACATATCTACTGTTACAGGTTTTTTACCAGGGTTATGCACAATTACACCCAGGTATAACGTTTGTAAATCCTTGGGAGTGTGGCTGTAGTGGTGGGCAAATAAATCAAAGCGTCCCTGAAAAGGAAAATTGAGGTGCGCTGCTGGTACTTTTTTACCGTTTGTAGGAAAAGTAGAAAGTAAAATCCCCTCAGTTTTAACCCACTCTGGGCTATTGCTGTTAAAAACGGGTATTGTATCCAACTTACCTGGTAGAGGCCGAACTTCTCCTGGTTGAACAATTTCTTGGGGTACTGGCTTTGGTGAAGTTTGAGCGATCGCTGAATTCTTTTTATCTACTGTGCATCCAAAGGTTTGAGTTATGGCAAGTCCTAATAGAAGTGTGAATACAGGTAATGGTAATTTAGCTAGCATCAATTTGATCGTAAATCAAGGTGTAGTTATAATTACAAGTTACTCTCAGCAAATTTCTAAGAATGCGATCGCAATCTTATTTGAGTTGTAGAAATTCTCGTAGACGCGCCAAGCTTCCTTCAAGATGCCTACGGTGTACACAAAGTATGACCAGTATAGGTTTCAACTCTTTTAGTAGTTTCGTAGGGTGCGTTATAGACACGCCGAAATAACAAATGGGTACGCCGAAATAACAAATGAGTATGCCGAAATAACAAATGGGTACTCCGAAATAACAAATGAGTACTCCGAAATAACAAATGGGTACGCCGAAATAACAAATGGGTACTCCGAAATAACAAATGGGTACGCCGAAATAACAAATGAGTACTCCGAAATAACAAATGGGTACTCCGAAATAACAAATGGGTACGCCGAAATAACAAATGGGTACGCCGAAATAACAAATGGGTACGCTGAAATAACAAATGGGTACGCTGAAATAACAAATGGGTTTTAGCTTTGTCACGCCAACGTAACGCACCCTTTGAGTTCAGCAGTCGCTTGCGGAGGTAAACCCTCCCGTAGCGCTGCTTCACCGCAAATCTTTGGTGGATGAAGTTTTCCCGACTTGTGCTTACACCGTTGCCCAAGAAGCAGAGAAAAAGGAAAGAATTTCAGGAATCATTTATGCTATATACCAACACAATTCAGATAATACCAAAACAGTTGTAGAGACGGCGATTTATCGCGTCTCTGATTTATCGCGTCTCTCTCGAAAACCCCAAATTTTTACCAGTAGCGATTCAGAAAATTGGATTAAGATAACACGGCAAAACAAATCCGACTCATTCGCATTTCACAAACACGTCGGGAAAATATATATCTGTACTAGCTCACTGCGAGAAAAAACCAACAAATAGTAGAGGCAAGAGTATTAGTAGGGAAACAATTAATACGAGGGTTGCTGGCTCGATTTTAATCAGGTTCTTTTGTGGATCGCGCATTTTGCACTCTCTCGAACAATAAGTATATTAACTCAGCCTAAAGGATGTTTATCCTTTATTCCAAGCCCAATCAGGTTGAAAAATGTAAATTTTTTGCAACTTTATCGTCCTATCAGCTTATTTCTTCCAAGGTAATTTAGTTCCCATTTCAGTCAATGCTGAGAAGATGAGATAGAGGACAAGTAACCCAGCACCCGCTAAGAAAGCTAGTAAATCGTTATCCATAAATGCTATTTGCTAAAACTTCGCTAATCATACCGAAATCTACTAATATTTAGCATTTTTTTGAGTCTGCAATCTTTGGTCTTCTGGATGCAAACTGAACCAGCCATACCAGTGGCGAACTGCTAGCCAAACGGCTGAAAGCAAACCCGCTAGGCTGAGGGTGAGGCCGCTAAATGGTATTAATAATCCAAAGATGGGTAATACTGCTCCAGCAATAGTGCAGATAATAGCAGCCAGGGAAGCACTGCGACTGGCTCCCAATCCCCATGTTAAAAACAATAAGACGATGGAAATTAAAGTCCAAGCCAACTGAGCATTGATAACACGAGCCAGATAAGTCAAAATCAATAGACAAGCAAAGAAAATACTACCAGCGATCGCAACATTTCTAAAACTCATTGGTAGTGATAAATATAACAGCAAAATCCACCACAAAAATATTGCTGGTGCTAGCAATAAAAGACGCGGAATCACTCCAGTATTACGAATCGGTTCGGTGTTAGTAAACACTCCAAATGGATTTTTGACTGAAACATTCTCGTCAAATTTCCAAGTAAATTGCGTACTGCGTCCGTCAGATTTAATCTCATCAGGTTCAATACCACTAGCAAAATTAGCTGGAGCAAAGTTAGCATTTGCTACAAGACGGAAGTTAGATAGTAGCTGCCCCTCTGCACTATAAACCCAGCGAGGCCCGCCTCTAGCCTGATAGGTAACTCGAAAAGTGGTTTCTTCCCCTGGTTGCAGCTGAAAGGGAAAACCATAGTCTCCCGGATTGGTTTGTTGTAACCTTGTGCCGTCACGCTCGATTTTGTAGCTAGAAAGAAGTGTGTAGCCGTTTGGTGGCGGTGCTTCAAAGAAAAAATTATTAATATCCTTGAGTTGGTTAACTACTTTATAATCGGCAGTATAATCTGCCCGATAAATTGAGCTACGACCTGGAACATCTACGCTTTGGTCAAGCTTGACTTGAATTTGCGAACCAGCCAAAGTCAAGAAGCGGTTAATTTGTCTTGTCTCATTTACCTTGACTATTTTGTTACCGACTTGAGTGTTATATGAGTATGGCTCTTGGATGGTGTAGCGCACTTGCGGGGCAACTTGTTCGAGCTTTTCACCTGCAACACTTTCAGCCACTTGAGCCACCTTTGCCTGTTCCCAATAGTGGTAGCGATTGCTTAAAGTTGAACAGAGAAAAAATCCTGGTACTAAGAGAATTAATACTAGAGTTAAATGCTGTAATCCGCGCAATAGTTGAGAATAACCAACAGCCCATTCGCCGATGAATATGATTTGTTCCGGCTGACTGCGACGAAGAGAAAAACTTATGAGTGCGATCGCAACTCCTAAAGCTACAATCAAAAACACTAATAACAATGAAGCTTTGAGCGCCTGGGTTCCAAATTGAACAAGCTCAATCGGATGCGTCAAATCGGGTAATCCGGGAATACCTTGAGCAGAAGATGACATTGGTTGAATTTTTGCAGAATTTGGAGAACCAGACCGATAAATTCTCTTAAAAGTTTCTGCAAAGCGGTATAAATTATTATCCTAATTAGGTGACAGTTCTGAATCCCCAGTCCCCAATCCCCAATCCCCAATCCCCAATTCAACTTTGTGTTTTCAGAATTTCCTTTAGTTTTTTCTCATAGAAAAATTCCTTTTCTCCCATCGCTGGAACTAAATCAGTTAACCAGGTTGCTTTCTCGTCATAACGTGCAAAGAAAGGACGTTTACACCAATTAGGATCGCGTCCTTGCAAAAACGAAAGTACAAATACTTTCTCGCCATAAATCTCAGTTACGCCATCTACAGCAACTTTACCTGGTAGTGCTGACATGATTGGGCCGCGAGCCGTGCGAGCTAACCCAGACACTTTTTGTATTGCTGTTTGATAAATTTCCCAAGCTCGAATAATTGGCACTTCAAAGTAATGTTTGGCTCCAGTATCTCGTTCCATAAACATATAATATGGAATGCAACCAAGGCGAACTTGTTCTTGCCACATCTTTATCCATACTTGCGGACAATCATTAATTCCCCGCATAAGTGGCCCTTGAGCGCGAATCTGTGCGCCTGTACTACGAATGCGTTGGAGCGCTGTTTGAGCAATTTCAGTTTTGATTTCTGTCCAGTGATCGTAGTGTGCCATTATGGACAAATGTTTGCCTGAATTCGTTACTTTCTCAAACAAACGTAAGAGATCGTCAGCATCTTCATCTGTGACAAAGCGATAAGGCCAGTAAGCTACAGATTTAGTACCAATGCGAATTGTCTGAATATGTTCAAAACCGGAATTTAGCAGTGGTTCAATATATAAAGCCAGATGTTTCGCTTTCATTGTCATGGGATCTCCACCAGTAATTAAAACATCTGTTACTTCTTGATGTTGGCGGAGATACTCTTGAAAAAGTCCTGATTCACGGGTAGCAAATTTCATTCCGTCCATCTTTACAAACTGTGGCCAACGGAAACAAAATGTGCAATATGCGTGACAAGTTTGGCCGGCTGTCGGAAAAATTAAGACTGTTTCGGGATATTTGTGTTGAATTCCTGGTACTTGTATGCCATCTAGAGTAGGAATATTATATTCTGCTTGTCCGGCTGGATGGGGGTTAAGTTGCGATCGCACTGTATTTACTACTTGACGTAGTTCTTCTGGCGGGGAATTTTGCAAATGCCAAATAACTTTGTCAAGAGACTCAGGAGCCAGCATTTCTTTTTGAGGAAATGTGAGGCGAAAGATGGGATCGTCAGGAATTTTATCCCAGTCAATTAGTTCTTCTACTACATAATTATTGACACGGAACGGCAATACTTGGGCAACTGCTTTCATTGCCAAGCGATCTGCTGTTGAAAGTTTTTGCAGTTGAGGCAGCCGATCTATATCTTTAATTTCATATAACTCAATTTTTTTAGGGTTAATTTGCGACATTTCATTATTATTTTAATTTATATAAAAGATACTCGAAGTATCTGGAAAATATAGTATAGTCCAGTTCATTTAAAGCTTAATCTTGGTCAAATTCAATTTTTTTAACGTAGACGCTTCGGCTTGCCGCAGGCTACCACAGAGGCGCAGAGAACGCGGAGAAAGAATGCTTAACTGAACTGCATTGAAATCTAGTGACACTTTCGCACTAGGAAGAGTAAGTTTGTTTTGAGAAATTATCTGAGCGCTATAATTTGGCATAATGGTAATCCACAAACGAGATATAATCATATTCAACAATAAAAAACTAAAACACGTTTTTAAGAGTGCAACTCAAGAGCATAATTCTTATTTTTAATTCATCGGTTAATCTTCAATAGCACCCAATTCTTTAAGGGTATTTTTTTGCTCTTCACCTAGACCGGAAACACCTTTGATATTCATTGCCTCATAAGGTCTTTTTGGCATAAGCGTTTTAATACACTCTCCAGTTTTAACATTCCATTGCTTAATAGCTCCATCCTGGGAACCACTAAACAAAGTTCCATCAGAACTAAAGGTAACAGAACGAACCCAATTATTATGTCCTTGCAAAATCCTCAGACGTTCACCTGTGTCAACATCCCAAATTTCTACAGTGTTATTAACACAAGCACAGCCAATAATTTTACCATCAGGACTAAAAGCAACAGAACGTATCCAATTATCATTGACTAAAGTTTTGCAACATTCGCCAGTTTGAACATCCCACAGCCGTACTGTTTTATCATCACCGCCACTAGCTAATAGCCCTCCAAGTTGCCCTTGTGAAGAGAGGATCGGGCTAAAAGCAACAGACCATATTCGCATAGTATGTCCTTCCAAAACCCGAATACATTCCCCTGTATGAACATTCCACAACCGCAATGTTTGATCGTCACTTCCACTAGCGATAATTTCACCATCAGGACTAAAACTAATAGATTGCACCCAGTTTGTATGCCCTTTTAATATTTCAAAGGGTTGCCCAGTTCTAACATTCCATAGGTTAATATTGCAATCAATACTACTACTAGCCAGAATTTGCCCATCATGACTAAAAGCAATAGAGCGGATGCGATCACTATTTTGCAAAACTTTCACGCACTGTCCACTCACAATATCCCAAAAGCGGATGGTTTGGTCATCACCACCGCTAGCTAATAGTCCCCCAGGAAGAGGACTAAAAGCAACAGACCAAAGGCGGCCAGCATGTCCTTCTAAAGTGCTGATACATTCGTCAGTCTCAACATTCCACAGCCTAACGGTTTTATCATCATTGCTACTAGCAATTATCTTTCCATCTGGACTAAGTGCTAAATCGTGTACCCAATTGGTGTATCCCTGCAAGATTTGAATACATTGAAAAGTCTCGATGTCCCAGAACCGAACGGTCTTATCATAGCCACCACTAGCAAGTGTTTTCCCATCAGAACTAAATGCAACAGACAGAATAGAATTACTGTGTCCTTCTAAAGTTTTTAATAATTTCCCTGTTTGAAGATCCCAAAGTTTTACAGTTTTGTCATCGCTACAACTAGCAATAATTCCTCCTTTTTTTAAAGAGGAGATTGGACTCAAGGCTATAGAATGAATTAAATTAGTATGTCCTTCTAAAGTTGTTAATAACTTCCCCATTTGTACATCCCAGAGTTTCACTGTTTTGTCATCACTACAACTGGCAAGTATTTCACCATCAGAACTAAAAACTACAGATTGGACTAATTTGTTATGTCCCTCAAGAGTGTTCAAACATTTACCTGTTTTGATATCCCACAACTTCACAGTTTGGTCAGCACTACCACTAGCGAGTATTTTACCATCAGGACTAAAGGCAACAGAACGAACAAAGTTGTTATGTCCCTCAAAAACTTTGCAGCATCGCTGAGTATCAATATCCCAGAGTCGAATAGTTTTATCACTACTAGCACTGGCGACAATTTTACCATCAGGACTAAAGGCAACAGACCTAACCCAGCTAGTATGTTCTTCAAAAGTCATCAAATGTTTTTGGCTTTCAACATCCCATAGTTTTACAGTATGGTCATCACTACAACTGACTAAAGTTTTACCATCAGGGCTAAAAGCAACAGTTCTTACCCAATTAGAGTGTGCCTTCCAATGAAATAGTTGCTCACCATAAGTAGATTGCCAAAAGCTAATCCGGCCATCAGCGTCACCTGTAGCAACAATTTCTCCATTTACAGGATTAAATGCCACTGATAAAATACTATCAAATATTCCTGTAAATACAGACTTAGATAAGTCAGAATTAGTAAAGTTGACATTATGTAAGTTCACACTGATTAGGTATGCTTGCCATATCTTTAAATTTGAAAAATCACATCCACTTAAATCAATTTCTAGATGAGAAAGTAGGTTAATAATATTTCCACCTGCATAACCAGATGTTAAAGGAATATTGACTTTCAACAATTCTATTATTTTTAATAGATGTTCTTTGATCCGATCTTTATTACCAAATACATTAATTATCTTTTCAATAATTGGTTCTAAAATTAAACGAATTTGAGCATTTCTAACCTTGCCTTGTGTTTGTGCTTTGACTAAAGCATGGCTTTTTAATAAAGAAATATTTTCTAGATTAATTTCAGAAACTATTTCTTCACAAACCTGGTTAACAAATTGGCTAATGATATATTCCATAACTACAGCTTGGAGCATAAATTTCGCCAAACCCTTCTCATTAAAAATTAGCGATCGCCGCCGTAGCGATTCTAAAGCTTCAATCAATTCTGGTTGTGATGTAGTTGAAATAATATCTGCTTGTAGTTCGACAAAAGAAGTAGGTTTGCAATTAATTCCTAACCAATACAAAATTTCTTTTTCTAAACTTGATAGCCGATTAAACTGTTGTTCTAAGAGATTGCGAATATCTCCAAAAAGTACAGAAATATCACAACTAATGAACTCTGATATATTGCTGCCAAAAACTTCTTGAATTGTACTACAAACTATTTTTAATGCTAAAGGATTTCCTGCATATTGATTAATTAATTTTTTCCAATCTTTCTCTGAAGCAAAAAAATCACCTTTGCTCACAAATATATTTTTTGCAGCAATATTTTCTAACCCACTTAACTGCAAAGATTTAACTTTAAAATTGTTTCCTTCTAAGGTGACAATTTCTTTAGGGCTTTCACGACTGGTTAAAACTAAACAGCTTTGATGAGGAACTTCCCCAACTTGTCGGAAAAGTTCTCCATATTCTTCATATCCTTCTCGATATTGCCCGACATAATCACCTCCAAGCAGGACTGACTCTACATTATCGAGTACCAATAAACAACGATGTTTCCGTAAATAGGCAATCAATTGCGAAATTCCTACTTCTTTAGGCTCATTCTTTTTAGAGAAAAACTCAATCAAGTCTGCAAAAATCTCCTTAACAGAGGGTGCATGACGTAGCGATCGCCAGATAACATACTCAAACTGTCCCTGAATTTTCTGCGCCAGCTTGATAGATAAGGCTGTTTTGCCAATTCCCCCCATACCAAATATTCCTACCAGTCGGCAACGATCTTTATTTACCCATTGCTCTAAAACCTCTAACTCCGACTCACGCCCAAAGAAAACGGGGACATCTGGCGCTTCGCCAAAATCATAACAGGATGAGGCATTAACTACTGTTGATAACTGATATCTTTCCTGGATGATATTTCTGATCGCCTCCAATTTCCCAGGAGTACTCCCAGCGATGTCAAACTTTTGGTAAACCGAACCAAGCCGTTTCCGTACTGCTGCTGCACTAATTTCGAGAGTGGTTGCAATAGACTCTGCCGTTTGGCCAGCTAAAGCTAGAAGTAAGGCACTTACCTCAGCCTCAGATACATTGTGTTCGGCTGTAACCGCTCTCAAGAAACTTTCAGGAATTTGCGTCATGAAGTAAATTTCTCCAGCCAAAACTATTTATCGATATGTGAGGTAGATGTGAGGTATATTTCTACTTATTTATACCCAAATCTTCTCCTTTTATCAGTCATCTCTGGGCAGATAGCACGGGACAGTAGCATTTATGAGGTTAGTCCTGTGCGTTAGCATAGCCCGTTGTAGACACAGCCTAGCATCTGGTAGAGAACTGCACTGATAAGACACTACTAACTATACTCTAACTTATCAAATTGTCAATTTGAATTATCAACCTTATTGACAAGTTAACAAAATAAATATAAAGTTGATAACAAATAGGATTAGGTGTGAACCGCGAGGATAGCTGAAGTAAGTAGCACTGAGGTACCCCAAACTATGCCAACACCTGACGTTTCAAATTCTGTCCAGAAATTATTTGAGTTGCTTGAGAAAGACATTCTTGCCTGTCATACTTGCAAGGATGGAATGATTGAAGTGACTATCCGCAAGATCGGAACCGAAGAGTTTGAACTGCGTGTCATCTCTTTCCGAGGTTCTTTTCGTTGCGTTCATGCGGATTTACATAGGTATTTAGAGGAGTTACCGACAGATACGCAGAGTCAGGTATCTATCTATAGCGATCGCTTTCGAGTGGGGTTGAGGAGATTGTTAGATAAGGGGTTTGGACTACTCAAACTAGACTTTTCTCGATGCAAGAAGGGAAATACCGCGCCGATATTTGGCTGGATGGTATCTGAATTATTGGATAGGGATTGAGTTTGGTTGTTTTTTGTTAATTATTCTCAGCAATTGCTAAAAGCCACTAATTTCACCTCAAGGTTTAGAGAAACAGTAAAAAATTGTTTTCGTTATTGAGGTTAACAAGTGAATAGTTTTCCAGCCCAAGAGAGTCTAGAAAAAGGCTACAGCAGGGTTGATATAGCGCTTATTAGTGCTACATCAACCCTGTTGTTTTTTTATTCATTTATTAGGAGAGCAATATGACTACGAATCGTCAAAGCTTATTAATTCGGTTGACTTCCAAGTTCATTAAATACTTTTTGTTGGCATTATTTGGGCTTGCGATCGCTTACGTTATGTCAGCTATTTTTGGAGGTTCACATATTGCGATGAGTCTACTACCCTTTGTTTTATATTGGATCGTTTTCCGATGTGGGCTTATTCTCCTCTGTTTAATATTGGTTACAGTGATTTTTGAGTCTGTTCGTTAATATCTAAAAAACAAAGATTCGACTTTCACATACTGACTGCGCTCACTCCAAACATGCTGTTAACCTAAAAAACATCTAATTTGCATAACTAAACTAAATATAACTCTTGTGGGTTAGGTAACATGAGCGCCCAGTATATGCAATTTAAATGTGAAACAGCTTAGTTAGTGTGAAAGTCTGAATTCCTTTACGAAGCTTTTTAGAGCCGGGGAAAATTTCATCTCTAACTATATTTAGAATGTGCTAGAAGATTTTACAAATCTAACACATTAATTTTTTGTCAAATATCAGCTAGTAAATCATAAATTGGGGACGGAATAATGACAAAAAAACATAATAATTTCTCTGGACAAGAACAGCTTAATCCCATCTTAATTATCTTAGTAGCAGGTTCGCTCTCTTTAGCAATTGTTGATCGGGACAATCGCCCTGCATACTTTGATATTGTGAAAATTGCAGTTGTTTATTTCTTTGGCACAACAAAATCTCAAGGAAATATTAATAAGTCTAACAACATAGATGATTCAGAAAAGCCAGACAATTCAAACACTACAAAATCTGACAATAGTCATGACAAGGCTAAATGAAGAATTGAACTAGGCAAAAAAAGAAGAAAATAGAATTAAAATCAAAAACCCGGTCTTAATGACCGGGTTTTTGAATGAAAAGAATGGGGCTATATTCCCCGTAGGTTAGTTATAAGAAGTTCAGTATAATCTCGATGTTCTAATAAGGGATACTACTCTTCTGTTATCGATTTCGGAAAATTAGCTAAAAATTTTCGACTAGTACAGCAGGGCATAAGTAAACTACCCTTATGGAATGTCTAAAACCCTTATGCAATAGTAATTACAAATTACGAAAGTAGCCTTTATCTTCCAAAATACAGCAACAAACTGGTAGCTTCAGAGTGTAGGATTGAGAAATATTAATTTTTTGGCTTTTGCTGATGAATAATGCAGGTAGCTGGCAAGAATGGCTAACAGTATTCGCCTATCTAGGTTTTACGGTCTTTATTATCTGGCGCGTCTTTACCGCCGAGAAGAATTAAAAAAGCTGCATATCATCTCACCAGGGTCTTTTTGCTCAAAGGGGAAAACAGCCCCACCTTTTTGAACCCTGACTCGTTCACGGCAATTGTAAACCTCGGTGGGTCTTTTGACTCCATCTACACTAACGGCTGCCTTGTATTCCCAGTAATTTTTAGCACTTCGGTTGATGCTGAGAATGCAAATCTGGTGTTGGTGTAGCCGATCGTAGTCATCGTAATTGCGGCATACAGATGCAAAAGCCGGATGTGCTACGGAGAAATTTAGTATCAATAGCAACAAAAAAACTCCTGTTTTTATTCTGTTCATAAAAAATCATTTAATATTAGTGACTGACGTAAAAATAAAATACCAGCTATGGCAGTCCGTTTTGATTTCTGAATTTATTTAGGCAAGAGCAAAGAAGGCTCTTTGAGTTTTACTGAGTTTTTTCACGCCTAAAACTTACGCAAAACCAAGCACTATAAGGGCAATTTATGAATTGCCCTAAGAATAAAATCTTTCTTTTTGGCTATTGTTTGTTTGCGTAAGTCTTGACGTAACCAAATATAAGTCTTATGAACAGACAATTTGTATTTAGCAGAAAAGTCTCAAATTTGATTGCGTTCATGTACCATACGCTAATACCAATTCGTAATATCCTGCGGGAAGCCGGATTTCGTGCGTCTACGTAATTGAGAAAGTCAGATTACATCTGGCTGGGTTCCCACCATTTGTATCTGTAGTCTTATTTTGGAGAATTGATATAAAAATATTTACAAAAAAAAAGCCAGTCTTAAGGACAATAAAATTGCGACTAAAAACAAATTTTGATCAATCTCATATTGCACGTTGTTGTGCAGCATTACTGCTTTTCGGTCAGGTATGGCTACATTTACTCCAGGGAAAAACTTACTACCGCAAAATTATGCAACATCTGGTGACTGCTGGGCCTGGTTCTATATCGCCAGTTCTCCTTGTTAGCGGTTTTGCAGGAATGATTTTTACTATTCAGACAGCAAGAGAATTAGTCAAATTTGGGGCTGTCAATGCTGTGGGAGGTGCTTTTGCCTTAGCTTTTTGTAGAGAATTGGCTCCAATTTTGACTGCTAGTATTATGGCGGGACAAGTAGGCTCTGCTTTTGCAGCAGAAATAGGTGCAATGCAGGTAACGGAACAAATTGATGCACTTTATATGCTCAAAACCGATCCCATTGATTATTTAGTACTTCCGAGAATAATTGCTTGTTGTCTGATGGTGCCTTTGATGACGATTTTGGCTTTAGTTACTGGCATTATTGGCGGAGTTTTTGCCGGCTCATACTTTTACCAAATTCTTCCTGAAACATTTTTAGAATCAGTCAGAAATTTTTTAGAACCATCAGATTTGTTTATTATTTTGCTAAAAGGATTTATTTTTGGACTGCTGGTTGCTGTCATTGGTTGTAGTTGGGGCTTAACTACTAAGGGAGGAGCCAAGGAAGTAGGAGAATCGGCAACAAAAGCAGTTGTTACTAGTTGGGTATCCATTTTTATCATGGATTTTTTCCTTTCTATACTGCTATTTGACCAGCCTGCATTTTGAACCAAGCAAGTATTAAAAAAGATTCCTGACTTTTTAAACAAGTTGGGAATTTTAACTAAAAATCAATTTTTATATATAGAAATCATATTTAATTTTTGAACGAAATTAGGTATTGTATAATGTGTTAGAACGAAGTTTGTAACGTACTATTATTTAGGATTTGATGCGTTACGCTATCGCTAACACATCCTACAGATATTTTCAGAAATCAAACCGGATTCCTATATTTAAGATGTGCCAAGCTTTAAGTATAAATAAAAGAAACTAATTGAGAAAGATGTAAAGAAATAATAGTCAAAGAAATTTAATGTAGTCCATAGCTTGTATCGTTAGTTTTTGAGTACAGTTCAGAACTTTAAGCTAATTTAAGAATATATTAACTTGTAAATTAGTCCACCCAAAGCTAAACCTGTCAATGAAAAAATAGATGTAGTCCAAAAAGCTAGCCCTTCTCTAAGACCTGCTCTTTGAAAGTCTATTCTGACTAATATAGTTGCTGAAATAATGAGTAAAGTATCGAGAAATACTCGAAACCAGGCAATCATAACAAAAAACAAGAAAGCTGCTATAACAGCAATGCCGAAAGACCTAGTATTTGATTTAAACAAAGTATTCAAATAATATGTCATTTTCGCTCCAGGAATGGTTAAGGTTACTATTAAAAGCAAGATACCAACTATAGTCACTAACCATACAAACGGAGGGGCATGTGTTTCAGATATTACCCAGCCCAAAGTACTGTAACTAAGCAGTACTAGCGCTAGAGATATCCAAGGAACTGTTTTCAAAATTGGCATAGGTTAATATTCCTAATACAAGGTCAAGGTATAGCAGTTTCCAATTGTGTGGAATACAGATAATTTGTAGGGGCGCACAGTTGTACGCCCCTAATCATTAAAATGAAAATCGCTATATTATTCCATTATTAAATTTTATATAGGAATGCGCTTTGATTTCTAAAATTACTCGACTTAAGAGGCAAAAGACAATGTAAAAGCAGGCATTTTGAGTTTTTCACCCAATAAAATATGATTCCTATAGAAGGCAGATTGTTACAACTATTGACTAATAGCTAAACAATCATTTTCTGCCCACCAAGCGTAGATAGGGGTGTCGCGGTCTGGTAAAGCGCCAAAAGTATTAGGTTGCAACACATTTATCCTAATGCCATTTGTTAATTCCACAATGTAATTAACGTGTGTACCCAAGTACATAACATTGAAAAGCCGTCCTTCAAAGCAGTTAGTTGGCAAATTAGGTGGATAAAGAGAAAGCTGTATTTTTTCTGGGCGCACACTCACTACTACCGCTTGTGATAATTGAAATGCTGTATCTTCTGCGCGGCTACTGATAATTGAGAGTCCGGTTTTGGTTGAAATTTGAACACTAGATGAGTCTACCGCTACTATTTCACCACTAAATAAATTAGTATCACCAATAAAATCAGCTACAAAAGATGTCTGGGGACGTTCGTAAATTTGGCTGGGAGTGCCAACTTGTTCAATTTTGCCTTGGTTCATTACGGCAATGCGATCGCTCAAAGATAATGCTTCTTCTTGGTCGTGTGTCACCATCACAAAGGTTACTCCCAAATCTTTGTGCAAATTTGATAACTCAACCTGCATCTCTTTACGTAGTTTTAAATCTAACGCCCCTAAAGGTTCATCCAGTAATACGACGGTGGGACGGTTGACCAAAGCCCTTGCTAAGGCGACTCGCTGCTGTTGACCACCTGAAAGTTGACTGGGAAAGCGCGATCGCAAACTTTCCATTTTCACTAGCTTTAAAGCGTCTTGGACTCTAATTTCAATTTCCGATTTGCGGATTTTTTTTAACCGTAGTCCAAAAGCGATGTTATCCCAGACATTCAAGTGATTGAATAGAGCGTAACTTTGAAATACAGTATTGACGGGTCGGCGGTAAGGCGGCACATTAGTCATAGACTGACCCTGAATCAACACTTTGCCAGCATCAGCGATTTCAAAGCCAGCAATTAAGCGTAGTGTTGTTGTTTTACCACAACCGGAGGGGCCTAAAATACTAAAAAATTCTCCCTGTCTGACATCCAAATCTATTCCATGTACTGCTGGTTCTTGGTTAAAAAACTTGAACACGTTACGCAGTTCAACGTCAAGTGGCTGAAAATTTGTTATCCCCCTCTGATTCTGCATGACAATTTGAGCCATAGTCCTTAGTAGAATGCCGCGATCTTACGTAATTTTGTCAGTAGTCTATTGGGCAGACTATATTTGACACTTTGGTTTATTGTATCCGCCAAAAACAATTGTTCAAGAATATACTTGCCTAATTATTTCATACCCAGTCTTGGGGATGAGTTTAGGGTAATTGTATACAGATAATACCGTTATTAGAATCATTATTTGTCTTATGTCCTTATTCCCACCAATTGGCAGCAAAAAAGATACACGTACAGTTGGACGTGGTTTCCAATCAATATTTTTAATCGTATTTACCCTATTAATGGCCACTGGCATTGAGGCTCGTTTGGCTTATTTGCAAATTGTTGAAGGGCCAAAACTCCGAGAACGAGCCGAAGCAAACCGGATTCGAATGATTGCTAAACAACCGGAACGGGGTAATATTTTTGACCGCAATGGTAAACTTTTAGCCAGTACTCGCTATCCTAGCTCTGTCTATTTGTGGCCGATGGCACATACTAAGCCTTCCTGGTCTGTGGTCGGGCCGCGTCTAGCGCAAATTCTCAATATTCCACAAGATGAAATGGAAAAGAAATTAGAACAAGCAGGTGCTAATTCTTCTTCACTCATCCGAATTGCTCGCGATCTCAATGAAGCAGAAATCACAGCACTAAAGGAGTATAAAAATGAACTCCCAGAAGTAGAAATTAATACAGATTCTGTACGTTATTATCCCCACGGTAAAGAATTAGCTCATGTATTAGGTTATACGCGAGAATTGACCGCCGACCAGTTAAAGGATAAGAAGCAGGAAGGCTATCGATTGGGAGATGTCATCGGTCAGATGGGGGTGGAAAGAGCTTATGAGAAAGCTCTACGGGGCGAATGGGGCGGTCAGCAAGTGGAAGTGGATGGTGCGGGTAGACCAATCCGGGTTATCGGGGAAAAACAGGCAAAAGCTGGTAACGATTTGCACCTGACTATAGATTTGGATGTGCAAAAGGCAGCAGAAAAAGCTTTGGGAAATCAAAAAGGTGCGATCGCCGCACTCGATCCGAATAATGGTGCTGTTTTAGCGCTGGTATCTTACCCCACCTTTGATCCAAATATTTTTTCCAAACAAAAACTTTCCCAGAAAGATTGGCAAAGCGTGCAAGGTAAAGATCATCCCTTGGTCAATCGAGCTTTAAGTGCCTTTCCACCCGCCAGTACTTTCAAAATTGTCACCACCACAGCCGGATTGGAATCAGGTGAATTCTCTCCTGATTCAATATTACAGACCTTTGGTTCTCTTACCGTTGGTGGGGTGACTTTTGGTGAGTGGAACCACGCCGGATTCGGGCCATTAGGATTTCCCAGAGCGATCGCTATGAGTAGTGATACTTTCTTCTATCAAGTTGGCAGAAAAGTTGGTGGCCCAACTTTAATCAAATGGAGCCGCAAATACGGATTTGGCCAAAAAACTGGCATTGAATTTCCCAACGAAGAATCAATAGGTTTGGTTCCAGATGAAACATGGAAGCAGAAAACTTGGAAGATACCTTGGACTGTAGGCGACACCATTAATATGTCAATTGGTCAAGGCGCTTTGCAAGTGACACCCCTACAATCCGCGATTATGTTTTCTGTCCCTGCTAATGGCGGGTATCGAGTTCAGCCGCATTTACTCAAAGACAACGAACAAGCAAAAAGTTGGCGAGAATCTTTAAATATGAAGCCGGAAACTATCAAAGTTCTCCGCGATGGACTGCGGAGGGTGGTAAGTGAGGGCACTGGTAAGCGCTTGGATGTGCCGACAATTGCCCCAGCTTCTGGAAAGAGTGGCACTGCTGAAGCCGGTGCAGGTCGCCCAAATCATACTTGGTTTGGTGCTTATGCGCCTAGTAATAAGCCAGAAATTGTAGTTGTGGCCTTTGGTGAAAACTCCGGCGAACATGGCGGTACTGTTTGCGGGCCAATGGTTTTACAAGTGTTAGAAGCTTATTTTCAGCACAAGTATCCAGGTAAGTATAAAAAACCTCTGCCCGATCCATCAGAAGCTAAAACTCAGGGTTCAGGACATAGTACTGGAGATTGAGACTAGTAGGGGCGCACAGCTATGCGTCCCTAAAATGGAATATTTTTTCACTAGAATTCCTTTAGTATGAAAAATTAAAAATGCCTTATTTCTAGTTTTTTGAAGCATTTTCAATAATATCTTTATTTCCGCCGTGCTGTACTAGCGTGCAAAATTCAAAATTCAAAAACCCTTTGGGCGAAGTAATGTAAGAGATGAGCTTATGGTATCAATCGAAAACAATTAATCACTGCCTATTAGTTTGCAGTTAAATACCTGTTAAGAATTTAGCAGAGTTGTTTACAAATAATCTTAATTTTTAAATCCTCTTTATCTTATGACTATCTTAAAACCATCTCCATTTGGCAGAAAACAAAATACACGTACAGTTGGACAAAGTTTCCAGCCAATATTTTTAATTATATTTACTTTATTGATGCTGACTGGAATCAGCGTTCGTTTGGCATATTTGCAAATTACTGAAGGAGCGAACCACCGGAAACGAGCCGAGTCAAATCGAATTCGGATGATTCCTAAGCAACCAGAACGGGGTAATATATTTGATCGCAATGGTAAACTTTTAGCCAGCACTCGCTATCCTCGTTCTGTATACTTGTGGCCGATGGCACATACAAAGCCTGCATGGTCGATTGTGGGAACACGTCTATCTCAAATTCTCGAAGTTCCTCAAGAAGAGATGGAAAAGAAATTAGAAGAGGCAGGTGCTAACTCTTCTTCACTTATACGGATCGCTCGTGACTTGAACGAAGCGCAAATCACAGCATTGAAGGAGTATCAAACGGAACTTAAAGACGTAGAAATTCATACAGAAGCCGTTCGCTACTATCCCCACGGCAAGGAACTAGCACATGTATTAGGTTATACGCGAGAATTGACAGCCGATCAGTTAAAAGATAAGAAGCAGTCAGGCTACCGACTAGGTGATGTGATTGGTCAAATGGGAATTGAAAAAGCTTATGAGAAAAGTTTGCGGGGCGAATGGGGCGGTCAGCAGGTAGAAGTGGATGGTGCAGGTCGACCACTCCGGGTTTTGGGGGAGAAACAGGCGAAACCTGGTAAAGATTTGCATCTGACCCTAGATTTAAATATGCAAAAGACAGCAGAAAAAGCTTTAGGCGATCGCAATGGTGCGATCGTGGCACTTGATCCAAAGAATGGTGCTGTTCTAGCAATGGTATCTCACCCCACCTTTGACCCTAATATTTTCTCAAAGCAGAAACTCAGTCAAAAAGATTGGAAAACTGTCCAAGGTGCGGATCATCCTTTGGTCAATCGCGCCCTCAGCGCCTTTCCACCCGCTAGCACCTTCAAAATTGTCACTACCACAGCCGGTCTGGAATCAGGTAAATTTTCTCCTAGCACAATCTTGCAAACCTACGGTTCCTTAAGTTTTGGCGGTACTCGATTCGGTGAATGGAATCACGCCGGATTTGGCCCGTTGGGTTTTGTCGGTGCATTACAGTGGAGTAGTGATACCTTCTTCTATCAAATTGGTCGTGGAGTCGGCGGCCCAACTTTAATTGAATGGACTCGCAAATATGGATTTGGTAAAAAAACTGGCTTTGAATTTGCCGACGAAGAGGCAAAAGGTTTAGTCCCAGATGAGACATGGAAGCAGAAAGCTTGGAAGATACCTTGGACTGTAGGCGACAGCATTAATATGTCAATTGGTCAAGGTGCTTTACAAACTACACCTTTACAAGTTGCCATCATGTTTGCCGTGCCCGCTAATGGTGGCTATCGAGTCCAGCCGCATTTGCTCAAAGACAATGAAGAGGCCAAAAGCTGGCGAGAATCATTAAATATGAAGCCAACAACTATAAGTGTTCTGCGTCAAGGACTGCGGAAAGTAGTAGCTGAAGGTACTGGTAAGGCTTTGAAGCAGCCAACAGTTCCTCCAGTCGCTGGTAAGAGTGGCACTGCTGAAGCCTGGAAGGGTCGTATTAAGCAAAATCATGCTTGGTTTGGTGCTTATGCACCTGCTGAACAACCAGAAGTTGCGATCGTGGCATTTGCTGAACATTCTGGTGGCGGCGGTGGTAGCATTGCTGCACCGATGATTTTACAAATTATGGAAGAATATTTTCAGCGCAAGTATCCAGGTAAGTATCAGAAACCAGCGCCTGAGAAACCATGAAATTGGGGATTGGGTATGATTATTCTCTTACCCGGTTCCCAATCCCTTTTACAACACTCAGTGCTGAGTAATGAGTAATGAGTAATGAGTAATGAGTAATGAGTAGCAAGAAGATTACGGGCTAAACGCCCCGCTTCCGCTAACAGTACTTCCGCACTATGGTAAAAGTGCCGCCCGCAAGTAGTGCGGAGTCTTTTTATATGGTGTTGGTTGATACCCGCGCATAGTGTGGGCGGTCTTTTAACTCAGCACGGGCTAAACCTTAGCTTTCCGCTAACTGAACTCTAAGCCGAGGCACTTTTCATTTATTCATCAATCTGCCAGGAATCCTTAGTTAATTCTTCATCTAAAATTTTCTTAGGACGCACAATGATAATAATTTGTCCTAGTAAGGGAATTTCTGGCTCAGTTTCAAACCACTGAAACTCTAATTCACCACCATTTTCAACCACAAAATAGCTTGAGGCATCCCATTCTCGTTTGGCACGATCTACTACAACGACAACAGGCCCCAGTTGGTTTTGGTTTTGTATGGGGAAGCGATCGCTATTCGCTAAAATCACTACTGGATCTTCTGCGGCTAACAGCACTTGCCAACCTGGTAAGGGAACCCAAGCTTGCTCTCCAGAAAATTTAACTAGGCGAAATGGTTCAATTTCGGTCAAAATCGGCACAGCTTGCAAATCTTGTCGTGATAATGGCAACTCGCCTACCACGGGCAAAATTCGGGGTAATTGTTCTTCAAATTCCAGGCGGTAAAAGGGTAAAATTGGCGCTGGACGCTGGGGAACGGTAGTAAAATCAGTTAGTAGCTGTTCGATTTTTTGCCTTGCTGCTGGCGTGTGAGCAAAGCGTAAACCTTTGGCTATCAGGCGCGATCGCTGTTGTAAATCTGCATTTTGGCGTGCCAGTTTCCAAACTTGGTGAGCAACGGCATCTCCAGGATGAGCAGAAAACCCTTCTGGCAAAGTGCGGAAATAGGAGAACTCTTTAATTGCTTTTGCGACTTCCTTCACCTCATCAGCGTCGATTTTGTGAAAGAAGATCAGTTCGGCGGCGGCGGCGCGTTCTTCTTGGGTGAGCAAACGCAGTTCGTATAAAACATCACTGCCGCGTGTGGCATAGTGCGATCGCGTTTCTTCCGCTACTCCAAACTTTTCCAAAGAATTATAAACTTGAGAACCAACAACCACCTGATTTTGTTGAATTGGCTCAAATCCAGTTGCCTCAAAAATTTCTTGGGGATTGTAACCGATTTTTAGCAACGAGGCGATCGCTGTTCCCCATTCCACCCAGTTGCCTTGTTTTTGCCTCAGCCTTCGCAGTAACTCTTGTGCTACATCGTTGGTAGCATTTTCTTCGGGATTCTGAGCGTTGGGTGGTAGATCAGTCATAAGAAAGAATACGCAGTATGGAAGAAACTCAGCGTCTTTAAACCTGAGAGGGAAGCGACACAAACGGTTTTAACCGCAGTTAATTTTAGGACTTACGCGAAACAGATGCTGTAAGGGCAATTTATCAATTACCTCTAAGAAGAAAATCTTTCTTTTCGGCTATTGTTTGCGTAAGCCCTGAATTTGAGAAGTGGATTAACACTTCATCAGCAAGTTTAATTCTAATCTAATGCAATTAGTCATTAGTACCAATGACTAATGACTAATGACCAACTATAGTTTTGTATTCACAAATACATAGCTAAAAAATAAATCTTAGGATAGATTTACATTACATTTTTTCTGTGAAACTTTACTTCCTTTGTCGGAAACTGGTTATAATTATTTTCCATCTCTTTCAGAAATCAAATTCTCATATACACACACAGTATTTATATGGATTTATATGGGACGTGTTCGTTCTAAATCTGACCTACCTACAAAAATCTGTCCGGTATGTCAACGTCCTTTCACATGGCGTAAAAAGTGGCAAGATTGCTGGGACGATGTGAAATATTGCTCAGAACGTTGTCGTCGTCGCCGTTCTGAAGCTCAAAATGAAACTAACCGCAATACAGACGCAAATAGCGCAGGGGATTAATGGAGTCACAGGTGCAACCTAAATTAATTATTCATGGAGGGGCTGGTAGTTCTCTCCACGGTAAAGGAGGATTAGAGGCGGTGCGCCGATCGCTCCATACAGTAATAGAAGAAGTCTATTCTCTGCTATTGTCAGGAGCAACTGCTTCTGAGGCGGTGGTGCATGGTTGCCAAATGCTCGAAGATAACCCCCGTTTTAATGCTGGTACTGGTTCAGTACTACAATCTGATGGCCAAATCCGTATGAGTGCTTCTTTAATGGATGGCGCATTAGGGCGGTTTAGCGGTGTGATTAATATCTCGCGGGTGAAAAATCCCATTGAGTTGGCACAATTTTTACAAAACTCGCCAGATCGAGTGTTATCAGATTTTGGCTCGGCTGAGTTGGCGCGGGAAATGCAACTTCCCAGCTATAACGCTTTAACTGATTTGCGGTTGCAAGAGTGGATACAAGAGCGCCAGGATAATTTTAAAAGCGCAATGGCTGGTGTGGTAGCAGAACCCGAACTGTTAGAAACCAGTAATGCCGGACGCGGGACTATCGGCGTTGTAGCTTTAGATGCTTATGGTAGATTAGCTGCTGGTACTTCTACAGGTGGTAAAGGATTTGAGCGGATTGGCAGGGTAAGTGATTCTGCGATGCCAGCAGGTAATTATGCTACTAGTAATGCTGGTGTTAGCTGTACTGGCATTGGGGAAGATATTATTGATGAGTGTTTAGCTCCCCGGATTGTGGTGCGTGTCACTGATGGGATGTCTCTGAAGGAGGCTATGCAGCGATCCTTTGGGGAAGCGCACCAAAACAAACGAGATTTGGGAGCGATCGCTTTAGATGTGAGTGGAGCGATCGCTTGGGGCAAAACCAGCGAAATTTTACTCGCCGCGTACCATGACGGCGAAAAAATTGGTGACACTTTGGAATGGAATGATAGTGAATTGATTGGCTACTGTTGAATAAATTCTAGCGCCTGAGTTAAGATTTCTTGCCGATCAACCATTGCGGCTAATTCTTGGGCTTTATAACGCCCTTTCCTGCGGAACGCTGCGCGAACAAAAGCTTGTAGCGCCGCTCTTTTCAGTGCCACTTGATATCCTTGTTGCAGAATATCAATTAATTCTGCTTGATTCAAGTAAAAGCCACCGGATTTGCGGCGCTTGTTTATTTTGTTGATTTCGCGCACCGTATTTTCTATCGAAACATCCCAAGAGCGAGTAGAACGTTTTTCAGCCTTTTGTTTAATTAAGTGGTATGAGCAGAATTACACCATAACTATCAATTTTATTGATTTTGTCACTGAGGCTCATTTCTTCTAACTCATCAACCAACAGCAACGCCTCATGGATTTTGCCTTGTTCTAGAAATTGCCTAAGTTCTAGCAGTTCTTCCATGTTGTATATTGAAATTTTGGCTTTACTATTAATCTAGCTAGATTAGACAAATTGCAAAAATCCTGGTTTATGCTCTCAAACCACAGAGCAATCGCTATTAACAGCGATGAATTATTTATGTTGATCTGTGGTTTCATTTTCAACACTTTTTCTTCGCCAACCTAATTTCACTACCTGACGACTACGGGCAATCACTAGAGAATCATCAGGAACATCCTCTGTGACTGTAGAACCAGCAGCGATATAGACATCATCTCCCAAGGTGAGTGGAGCGACTAAAACGCTATTGGAACCAGTTTTTGTGCGATCGCCTATTTTAGTACGGTGTTTCTTTACGCCGTCATAATTAGCAGTAATTGTACCTGCACCAATATTCACCTGATTGCCAACAACGGCATCACCTATATACGACAAATGTGCTGCATTTGTGCGATCGCCTAATTGAGTGTTTTTTAATTCCACAAAATTCCCCACACGGCAATTAGCACCTACCCGTACCTGACCGCGTAAATGGGCATAAGGGCCAATTCGGCTTCCTGCTTGCACACTACTATCTGTTATTACTGAATACTGCACTGTGACATTTTCAGCTAACTGACTATTTTTAATTAAACTCCCCGGCCCAATGTGACTTCCCCTTTGAATCACTGTGTTTCCCCGCAGGTGAGTTTGAGGTTCAATAATTACATCCGGTTGCAATTCTACAGTTTCATCAATAGTAATACTTGTAGGGTCGATGAGAGTTACACCCGCCAACATCCATTTTTCTTTGACTCGTTTTTGCAAAATTTCGTATGCTGTTGCTAGTTGCAGGCGATCGTTGATGCCGAGAATTTCTTGATAATCTTCTACATCCACTGCCATAACTTTTCCCACTTGAGTCACAGCATCAGTGAGGTAGTATTCTTTTTGGGCATTGTTTGCCTGGAGGTGGGGCAGTACCTTTGCCAAATCTGGCCACCGGAAGCAATAAACTCCAGCATTAATGCGGTGATTTTGTCTTTGAGCAGCAGTACAATCTTTGTGTTCAACCATAAGCTGCACAATGTTTTCATCGTTACAAAAAACTCGCCCGTAACCTGTAGGGTCGGGTAGGTGCGAGGTGAGAATGGTGGCAGCGTTTTGATTTTGGGTGTGAGTTTGTAACATCTGCTTGAGGGTTTCGCTGCGTATTAACGGTAAATCGCCGTTAAGGATCAGCAAATCTCCAGTGTAGTTTTCTAAGTGTGGAAGTAATTGCTGGATGGCATGACCTGTTCCCAATTGCACAGTCTGTTCGACAAACTCCAAATCGGGAATTGAATGTATGGCGGCTTGCACTTCTTCGGATTGATATCCCACAATTACGATTCGCCGGGAGGGGGAAAGTGGTTCTACACTTTCGATAACTCTCTCCACTAGCGTAAGTCCACCCAAAGAATGTAAAACCTTGGGTAAGCTTGATTTCATCCGTGTGCCGCGTCCCGCTGCTAGAATTGCTACAACTACCATAATTAGCTATCAGCTATCAGTGAAAGTGTGATTAATGCTGTTGATACTTTAAGATTTAGGCTCAAATCATACCAGCTAATTATAGAAGACTGAAATATACAATGAGTCAACCCTTTCCCTGCGGGACGCTACGCGAACGGGGAATTCAAAATGACGCTCTCTACGAGACGCTAAAAGTGTAGTTTGCAACTCTTACAGAGTACGCGGACTCGCTCATAGCGAAGCCATGCCGCAGGCTTTACGCTGCGCTATCGAAGTACATTTTAAAGCTTTATTCCATAAATAAATTCAGTTGCTCTGTATCCTTTGCGTTTTCGGTCAGGAGAACTGCTTTCGTAAAATGTGGTGACTTATAGTGCTAATTCCGGCTCATTACAGGAGGGATCAATCATTATCCAATACCTTTTCCCTCACAGGACAGAATAAACTCTGCAAACTGCTGCATTAGTTTGGGGTTACGCCAACCAGAATCTACTTCTTCTTCCATTACAGAAAGTGCTTCTGCGGAAGTAAAAGCTCTTTTGTAAGGCCGTTCGCTGGTTAAAGCATCATAGATATCAATTAACTGAAATACTTGTGCCAGATAGGGAATATCATCTCCCTTAAGTCCATCAGGGTAGCCTGAACCATCCCAGCGTTCGTGATGATGCCGAATAATGGGAATTACGCCCCGCATACTGCGTAGTGGCTGGCAGATTTTTTCTCCAATCAAAACATGCTGCTTCATAACCTCCCAATCTGCGGAGGTGAGTTGGTCTTTTTTCAGCAGCACTGCATCGGGAATACCCACCTTGCCAATATCGTGGAGATACCCACCCCATCTTAAATCTCGAATTTGGTAGCGTGAGAGGTTGAGGTATTCACCAAAAACTTGTCCGAGTTTTAACAGGCGTTCACAATGGTTGCCTGTATTGGGATCGCGACTTTCAATGGACATGGCGATGGAAAATAGTACTTGTTCGGCATGGTCTAAATCTTCGTTCAGACGCTTCTGCCGTACCAAAGACTTTACACGCGCCGCCAGTTCTACACGATCAAAGGGTTTGGTGAGAAAATCATCCGCCCCAACTTCAATCCCCCGAATGCGCGATCGCCTATCATTTAATGCTGTAATAAAAATTACTGGAATTAGCCTAGTCTGCTCATCCTGTTTGAGCAATTGGCAAACTTCAAATCCATCCATGCCTGGCATCATCACATCCAGCAAAATTAAATCTGGTTGTTTGTGAGTTACCAATCCTACAACAGTAGAACCACTGTCTGCCTCAATCACTTCGTATCCTTCCATCCCCAAGAGGGCAACAGCAGTCATCCGACTGGCGGCATGATCGTCAACTACTAAAACCTTCGGGGGATCTAAATCAAACCCATTCACTTTAGAACCTTTGACTTGTAGTGTTCTAGAAACCAATAAATCATCACCACAATTAACATCAACTTTTATCCAAGAAGACACAGCTTGGCTATCTTCAAGCATAAGATTTTCTTGAGATAAGCTTAAAGGACAAGCCTCCAGATTATTTTGCAATCCTACAGCATGATTTGAACCGATACTCTTTACTGTGCTAATGGGGTTTGATCCACTAGCAATTTGTTCTGTAAAGCCTGTATGGTTGGATTTCCATTGAATCACAAAGGCACTCCAAGTTTTTGCACAAGTTAACGGTGTCAGATTTCCAAAACAAATTTAATATTTAGCTGTATCTGAGTCCGAGTTTTCATAGAGATTATGGATGATGCTCAATCTGCCTATCTAAGTTTTTCACAACGTATATCTTTTATCTTACGAACAAGGGATATCTTGTTGTCAAATTTTTTGCTTCTAATTCCAGTATGATAAATTGGCACAAATCTTAAATCAGGTGTATTACGGAGCTTTTTCTCTAATAAAGCGCTAGAAAGCACGGAGTTGCTTGTTTTATCTCAAAATATAAAGTTTTTAGTTAGAAGTCTTTATGGTAATCATTAGATATACATATTTTTACTTACTCAGTTATCGTGATACTTAAGCACTGCCAAATAATATGTAAAACTATATACTATCATGAATTTTATTTATGTGCATCGGAAAACTCATTTACTCAGCATCTGAAAAAGAAATCAGAATTTTTGCCAATCATAGATAATTTCTTTGGGATTAAGGAGCGAGGAATTAGTTTATTGTTGCGATCGCTTAATAGCAATTCTTTGTGAAACTTGACAAAACCAGGCTGGATCGGACTTGGGGCAAAATCCCGTTATCTTCTATAGAACCTCAGTAAACAATATAACTACAAACTACCTCCCATAAAATCCCTGCCTTGTGTTCCCAATAGCCACCTTTTTCGCCAACGCGAGGTAGGTTCGAGTGAAGAGATTTGTTGTTCTTGTTGTCGCCGCATCACTATGACTTCGGTTGAATCGCTCAATTTTGGATCGCGATAGGGAATAGCAGCACGGGTTAGCAAGTGTTCTTTTTCAGCTTGCGATAGGGAAGACAGTACTGGGTAACTTTGCAACTCAGTACTCAGAGAATGGATCGCTATAGTACCAGGCGATCGCCTACCCACGGGTGGGGTAGAACCTACTACCAAACCAGCAGACAAAAGTGCTGTGCGTACAGCAGCAGCACAAGAATAGGTGGCTAATAAACCATCTTGATGTAAACACAATGAAAGTTGTTTAATAAATTCAACAGTCCATAATTGGGGACACTGTGGTGGTGAAAAAGGATCGAGGAAAATTGCATCTGCTAAGAAACCCGACTGATGTACTGATGCGATCGTAGTTCTAGCATCACCAATTAGTAGCTTTGCTTTCAGGCGAGGTGTTTGCACTTGATACTCAAAAGCTAGCTGGGACAAGATTTCAGTATAGTTACAGTTCCAATTGTCGAACAAGCGATGAGCGATCGCAGCTTGTGGCACTGCTGGATTTACTTCTAAGCAGATTACTTCCACACAACAACTAGGATTAACTGCCCAAATGGTCTCTAAAGCGGCAGCTGTGTTGTATCCTAGACCATAACAAATATCCAATATTCGCAAAACTGGTTTTTGGGCGGCTGTAGCTAGTTGAGTTGGTTCCACAAACTTGAAAAAACTCTCCTGCCTAGCTCCATAATGGCTGTGAAAGGATTCACCAAACTCTTGAGAGACAAAGGTGAAAGAACCATCTGCTGTGAGCTTAGGTGTAAAATTTTCTAAGTTTGTCATTTGTCATTTGTCATTTGTCATTTGTGAAAAACCAATGCACAATGCCCAATTCCCCATTCCCAATTCCCCATTCCCAATTCCCAATGCCCAATTCCCAATTTGTTGTTTCACCAGCTTGGTTATCTGAACATTTAGAAGATCCGCAAGTTGTTATTGTTGATTGTCGCTTTTCTTTAGCCGATCCACAACTAGGACAACAACAGTACCAAACAAGCCATATTAAAGGGTCATATTACCTAGATTTGAATCAGGATCTTTCCAGTCCAGTGGGTAAGCATGGCGGGAGACATCCTTTACCTGACCCTAATGATATAGCTGACAAATTTGCGGCGATTGGGGTAAATTACCAAAAAACTCTGGTTGTCGCTTACGATGATTCGCGCCTTGCCTTTGCATCTCGTTTGTGGTGGCTGTTGCGCTATCTCGGACATGAGCAAGTCGCAGTACTAGATGGAGGCTTTACTGGATGGCAAAAAGCTGGGTATTCTGTTACAGATGTCGTTCCTGAACCGCAAAAGGGTACTTTCGTCGCTCAAGTACAAACAGAAAAGGTGGTAGATATTACTGTAGTGAAAAGCCAGAAAGATTGCGACGAGGTAGTGTTGGTAGATTCGAGAGAAAGCGATCGCTATCGAGGTGAACGAGAACCAATTGATAAAATTGCTGGACATATTCCTGGTGCAGTCAACTATCCTTGGCAAGAAGTGACAGACTCTTCCGGCTACCTACTCCCTCAAGAGGAACAACGCCGTCGGTGGGAACAGCTAAAAACAGCCGAAGAAATCTTGGTTTATTGCGGTTCTGGCGTTACTGCTTGTGTAAATTTACTTTCTTTAGAATTAGCTGGGATTCGCAAAGGTAAACTTTATGCTGGTAGCTGGAGTGATTGGATTTCTTATTTATAAGAAGACTTCAGAACTCAGGAGCGGAGTCGGAGACGCTTCGCCTCCGGTCAGAATGGGCTAAACCTTAGCTAATCGCTAATAGGTATGAATTCTGTACGAGTGGGTGACGAATAGAGGTTAAAACCTGGCAACTCTACAAGACGCTACCGCGAACGCCCTGCTACACGCTTTCGCCCAAAGTCAAGCGAAAAAAATTAAAATATTCTCGCCTTAAAATTCCATTCCTTTATGGGTAGAGTATTTACCAATTCTGAATTCTGAATTCTGACTCCTGTTTTATAATCATTGACACAAAAAAACAGCCACCTCCATAAAGGAAGCAGCTGTTTTACAAATTATGTAACTACAAACAAACTATTAGTAATCGAAGTCTCCGCCACCAGCACCAGCGCCAGCAGGAGCGCCATCTTTAGGTTCAGGTTTGTCAACTATAATACATTCGGTTGTTAACACCATACCAGCGATGGAAGCAGCGTTTTGCAGAGCAGAACGAGTTACCTTAGCAGGGTCAACAATACCAGCAGCTAACAAATCGACAAATTCGTTGGTTGCAGCGTTATAGCCAATGTTGAAGTCTTTCTCTTTGACACGTTCAGCGATTACAGCACCATTCTGACCGGCGTTTTCAGCAATTCGCTTCAGAGGTGCAGGTAAAGCGCGAACGACAATCAAAGCGCCAATCAACTCTTCATCTTTAAGATTGCTCTTTGCCCAAACTTCCAAGTCGGGAGCAAGGTGAGCCAGAGTTGTACCACCGCCAGGAACAATACCTTCTTCCACAGCAGCTTTAGTAGCGTTGATAGCGTCTTCTAGGCGCAGTTTCTTGTCTTTCATTTCGGTTTCGGTGGCTGCACCAACTTTTACTACAGCAACACCACCAGAGAGTTTAGCAAGACGTTCTTGTAATTTCTCTTTGTCGTAGGAAGATTCGGTTTCATCGATTTGACGACGAATCTGTTCGACACGAGCTTTAACAGCAGCTTCGTTACCTTCGGCAACAATTGTGGTGCTGTCCTTGGTAATGGTGATCCGGCGAGCTTTACCCAGGCTATCCAGCTTGGTGTTATCTAGCTTCAGACCAGCATCTTCGGTAACTAGTTGACCACCAGTTAAAACGGCGATGTCTTCTAGTAGTGCTTTGCGGCGATCGCCAAAGCCAGGAGCCTTAACAGCAGCCACATTCAGCACACCGCGCAAACGGTTTACTACCAAGGTTGCCAAAGCTTCTTTTTCAATATCTTCAGCGATAATCACCAAAGGACGACCAGCACGAGCTACTTGCTCTAATACTGGTACAAGGTCTTGTACCAAAGCAATTTTCTTGTCAGTCAACAGGAGGAAAGGCTCATCAAAAACCGCTTCCATCCGTTCTGCGTCGGTGGCAAAATAGGGAGAGATATAGCCTTTGTCAAAGCGCATCCCTTCAGTGATTTCCAACTCGGTGAACATAGATTTCCCTTCTTCTAGGGAAATTACGCCTTCTTTGCCCACCTTGTCCATTGCTTGGGCAATCATCTGACCAACTTCTTCGTCATTACCAGCCGAGATCGCACCAACTTGGGCAATAGCTTTGGAATCTTCTACTGGACGGGCGTGTTCAGCAATTTTCTCTACCAGGAAGCTGGCAGCTTTGTCAATACCACGCTTCAGGGAAATTGCGTTAGCACCAGCTGCAACGTTCCGCAAGCCTTCTTTAACGATCGCATGAGCTAAAACGGTGGCAGTGGTGGTACCATCGCCCGCAGCATCATTGGTCTTAGAAGCAGCTTGACGAATCAGAGCTACACCAGTGTTTTCAATGTGGTCTTCTAATTCGATTTCTTTAGCGATCGTTACACCGTCATTAACAATTTGCGGTGCGCCAAATTTCTTTTCTAGGACTACGTTACGACCTTTGGGGCCAAGGGTAACAGCTACAGCCTCAGCCAGAATGTCAATGCCTCGTTCCAAGGCGCGACGGGCGTTTTCGTTGTAGATAATGCGCTTTGCCATAATTGTTAGTTGTCCTTTGTCATTTGTCTTTTGTCATTTGTCTTTCGTCATTTGTCTTTCGTCATTTGTCTTTTGTCATTGGCTAATGACTAATGACCAATGACTAATGACCACTAAACAACAACTGCTAAAATATCTTTTTCAGAAAGCAGTACATATTCTTCGGTACCGAGCTTGATGTCAGTACCAGCGTACTTGGAGTAAAGCACCTTATCGCCGACTTTAATTTCCAATTCCTGACGGCTACCATCATCGTTACGCTTGCCAGGGCCAAGGGCCACTACTTCCCCTACCTGGGGCTTTTCCTTGGCAGTATCGGGCAAATACAAACCACCTGCGGTCTTTTCCTCTGAAGCATTCACTTTTACGAAAACGCGATCGCTCAAAGGTTTAACTGTAGAAACGCTTAAAGATAAAGCTGCCATAATTATTTTCTCCAGAGATTAGCACTCTCAACCCCTGAGTGCTAATTTACCGAAAAGTTGCATCTAATGGCAAGAATTTCTTTAGTACGGGTTCCCGAACTATAAGAGCATCGTTCTACTTAAGTACAAATGCCTAATTATTTTTACTCTGCGGGTTCTGCTTCGTAAGTTACGTATACTTTTATATGGTTAAAGGAAGTTGAGAGTAATGAAGAGTTTTCCCAATTTTCCATTCCCTTTTCAGTCAACTTTATTTGCAAAGCTTGGAAATTGTTATAGAACTGTAATCAGGGAGCCGCCCGATAAGTAACAATACAGTGATCCAGTCAAGCCATCAAATCCCAAAAGCCACTAAGTCTCTAGAATATAAGGCCTGAGTAATGGTGTAGAAAGTTTAGGACTTGCAAAAATTCAGCGACACATTTTTATTTGCGCTGACCAGACAATTGCTAATTGCTGCTCAAAATCAGCTAGTCTGGAATCCTGGGAATACTTAAAAGAGCGACTTAAAGACTTAAAACTTGATAAGTCGCAACAGAATTATTCCTTATGCGTCTATACAACTAAAGCCAACGGCTTGCGCGTTTGTTGTTCTAAACTCATAATGGTGGTTTACATTGATGGTGTCTGGTATCGCCAAGCAAACCTGGAAGTTATTGAGCAGATCATCCAAGAACACTTAGATAGGCAATAAGGTGGTAGAAGAATATGTATTTTGAAACCATTCTTTGCCAGAAACTTCCTTAGTTTCTTGTGAACACCTCATAGAGGCTTAACAATTGAAGGATATGGAACAGCAGTAAGGTTTAAGAAAGTGCGGGTTGGTTTTAAGGTAGGGTCATCTTTAAGCCAATACTTACTTGTGAGTCAGAAGGATTATTATTTAATCAGTGTTTTTTCGCCCGTCACTTTCAATGCGATATATAATAGCGCATTATAGATACTACTGCTATACGTATCCTTGCTGGACTTTTGCTATCGAGCTATTAGTCTCTTAAAAATGCTCGGCATTTTTGAGGCTTCGAGACAGCAAAGGCAAGTTAAGTAGGAAAAAGGACACATCTCGAAATAACCCACCATAGAGGATAAATATTCAAGACTTTGATGGACCGAAGCGCGACAAGTGCCACTGCTATGAAAGAGCCCAGCATGAAAGATCACAAACGACTTCTATTGATTGATGATGACCCTAACCTCATCTTGCTGGTGAAGGATTACTTAGAATTCCGGGGATACGAAGTCATCACCGCCGAAAATGGACGTGAAGCTCTGGAAATTTTAGAGCAAGATGTTCCAGACATGATTATCTGCGATGTGATGATGCCGGAAATGGACGGATATACTTTTGTGGAACAAGTCCGGCAAAACGAACGCACCAGCTGGATTCCGGTTCTTTTCCTTTCAGCTAAGGGACAAAGTGCAGACCGAGTTAAGGGTCTGAATAAAGGTGCTGATGTTTATATGGTCAAACCCTTTGAACCAGAAGAACTCGTAGCCCAAGTTGAGTCCTCGCTGAAACAAACTATCCGTTGGAAAGAACACCAAGCTAAAGGAGGCGAAAACGGTTCCCGTATCCAGGTTCCCTTCGATGTGCAATTAACCCCAACGGAACTGAAAGTAGTCCAGTTTGTTGCTAGGGGTTTAGCTAACCGGGAAATTGCTGAAGAACTAAATGTTAGTCAGCGCACGGTTGAAAGCCATGTGTCCAATATGTTGGGCAAAACTAATCTCCACAATCGCACTGAACTAGCGCGGTGGGCGATTGAAAATCAAATGGCTTAAACAAAGTTAAAAGTTATGAGTTATGAGTTATGAATTTTTTAACTTCTAACTCTTAACTCCTAACTCCTAACTAAATTTACCAACCATCTTCTTCAGCACTGGATTGATGCAAAACTTCTAAATCCAGTTCATCTAGGTAAGTTAGGGCGCTTTCAATCTGAGAAACAGTACCTCGCAGTTCCAGATCGAAGCAGCTATATTGTGGCACGTTTGCGCTTACCTGAGCATCAGCAATAATCACTGTGATGCCATAGTGAGAAACCAGTCGTGAAATGACTGGTTCCTCATGCAAGTCTTTAGGAATACGAACCTGGATACGAGTTTGGGTGCGTCTATTATCTAAAATATCAGTATTAGATTTTACTTGTTTATTTGGAATTGCCATTCTAGCTTCCTATTCGACTTCTGGGATGAGGGTTTGGCTTTGGACGACTTCTTTTAACACTAGCGTTACTCATCCTATGCACGCAAACGGTAGCAAATGATTCATAATTCATCATTAAGATGCGATGAGATGAATTATGGATTCCTATAAAAAAGTGCGATCGCATTTAAGTGGATTATAAACTTATTAAGTTATAAGTTAACTTTGTTGAAAAATGAATAAACACCTTAGAGAATAATTCTCCGGTGAAATCTTAATTTAAGTGTTGCTTTTATGATTAACAGATAATGCTATTGGAATTTCGATCGCAAATTCAGTTCCATAGCCAAATTCAGATTTTAGCTGGATATTTCCCTGATGTTTCTCAATAATTTGATGGCTAATTGCTAAACCTAGTCCCGTTCCTTTATTGATAGGTTTAGTTGTAAAAAAAGGATCGAATATCTTGCTTTGAATCTCAGAATCTATTCCATTACCGTTATCTCTAAATGTAATGATGACTGTTTCTAATTTAGTTACTTCAGTTTGAATTACAATTTGCTTTGGGATTTGATTATCTAGCTCTAGTAAAGCATCAATGCCATTACTAAGAATATTCATGAATACTTGGTTGAGTTGTGCTGGATAACATTGAACTGGTGGGAGATTTCCATATTTTTTAATAATCTCAATTTTTGGTTGTAGTCGATGATTTAAAAGTAATAAAGTACTTTCAATACCTTCATGAATATTCACAGCTTTTTTATCTGACTGATCGAGTCGAGAAAAGTTTTTTAGGGACAGCACGATGTCACGAATTCGATCGGTTCCTATCCTCATAGATGAAAGAATTTTTGGTAAATCATCAATGATGAAATCAATATTAAAATCGCCAAATTTTTCTTCAAATAAAGAATAGGAATCTGGATGTTCTTGTTGATATAGTTGGATTAAATTTAAAAGACAGTTTACATGGTTATTCAGATGATTAAAATTACCATGAATAAAATTAACAGGATTATTAATTTCGTGCGCTAAACCTGCAACCATCCGGCCCAAGCTAGACATTTTCTCTGTCTGGATCAATTGAACTTGGGTAGCTTGTAATTCTCGTAAAGTATTTTCTAACTGTTGTGCTTGAAGTTGGGCAGTAGCAGTTGCAGTAGTGAGTGCTTTGAGGTTATTGTAAGCTTTGGAATGATAACGAATGCGGGCAATTAACTCAACTGGATCTGGTAATTTGATTAGGTAGTCATTAGCGCCTTCAGTAAAAGCTTCTGCTTTGAGCTTTGCTTCTTCTTTACTGGATAACATGACGATTGGTACATCACGAGTTACTGGATGAGAGCGAAACCAACGCAATAACATTAATCCATCGATATCTGGCATGATCATATCCAAAAAGATCACCGTTGGTTCTATGGCGATCGCATCTTGAATTGCTTTAGCTGGATTACTTGTATAGTGAAGGGAAATATCTGTTTCTGTCGCAAGCATCCGACGGAAAGCTTCGCTGATAATTACCTGATCGTCAATTAGCAAAAGTCTGACTGTAGATATTTTGGCATTCAGAATAAATGGCGCAGCTTGTGGAGTTTGTGGTTGACTCCAGTTTGGTGGTGATAATCTTGCTGTCTTTGGAGATATTTCTAAGAGTGCTGTTTCTTGCAGGTTCATTTAGTACCTCTAAATAGGTCTTTGTTTTTAATACTACAAACTAGCCAGTTAAATCTACTAATCGGCAATTGTCGCAATTATATCTCCGTATTTGAATGCATTAGTGTTTTGCAATACTTCGCAAAGGTGTTTTAAGTATCTGCTTTCATACACATATTTTTATTCGAAGTATAAAACAAAACTAATTGATTAAGCATTATGCCGTAAATTTGATGCAGGCTGATGCGATCGCCTCAACTGGCAAAACCTCTACCGCAGCTTTTAATTCCACTGCTACTTTCGGCATACCATAAACAACGCAAGTTTTGCGGTCTTGAGCAATAGTATGCCAACCTGCTTCGCGCAATTGTTTTAAGCCTTGAGCGCCATCTCCACCCATCCCCGTTAGCAACGCCCCAACCCCCTTTCCAGTCCAATTTTTAGCCACACTCTTGAAGAAAACATCAACTGATGGACGATAGAAAAAATGTAGTGGTTCTTTGTCATAGGCAAAGGTGAGGTCGGGACGCATCACCAAATGAAGATTTGTGCCAGCAAGCAGAACTTTACCAGGCTGTGGTGTAGAGTCTGCGATCGCTAGTTGCACAGCCAAAGGAATTTGCTCATTCAACCAGGC
This sequence comes from Nostoc sp. DedVER02, assembly GCF_034530675.2. Classification (NCBI taxonomy): domain Bacteria; kingdom Bacillati; phylum Cyanobacteriota; class Cyanophyceae; order Nostocales; family Nostocaceae; genus Nostoc; species Nostoc sp. DedVER02. The sequence continues at coordinate 43,840 of NZ_JAVRCP020000006.1, read as the reverse complement.
GGCAAAACCTTGGACAAATTGGGCATCTATATGTTGAACAACAACCACCGCCGCTGGAAAGTCTTGGGGAAATTGGGAGAGAATAGTTTTCAATGCCTGGGGCCCACCAGTGGAAGACCCCATCACAATTAGAGGTGGAAGTGATTTTGAGTGATGGACAGGCAGCGATCGCCGATGTGAAGATTTGCCAATTAAACGGGCGATCGTGGCAATTTTATTTAGTAGCCCATCATCACCTAAGATTGGCGTATTGATGGCATCCAAGGCTCCATAGCCCATTGCTTCAAAAATCTTGGCTGCATAGCGATTAACGCTAGCAGTTACCATCACAATCGCGCAGGGAGATTGGCTCATGATATGGCGTGTAGCTTCTACTCCATCCATACTGGGCATCAGCACATCCATCAAAATCAAGTCAGGAGTATCAGCCGCACACTTACTCACAGCTTCCGCACCATCGTAGGCAACCCACGCCAGCTTATAACCTGGTATTTTTACCACAGCCCGCCGCAGTGCCTCTACAGCCATCAACATATCGTTAGCGATCGCAATTCTCACAAATTATCGCATTTCTCCAAAATAACCCTAAAAATACAATAGATAGAAACCCAGATTAAACCTTACTGTCTTAATTACGAATTACGAATTACGAATTACGATCAAGCCTCTCCAATTAAATCAATCACCGCCTTTAACAGAGTGTCATCATGAAAGCTGCTCTTAGTTAAGTAATAGTCTGCACCTGCTTCTAATCCTTGCAGTCGGTCTTCTTCCCGGTCTTTGTAAGAAACTATAATCACAGGTATTTGCTTCAACTTGGCATGAGTTTTTATCTGGCTGGTGAGTTCAAAGCCGTTCATTCTAGGCATATCAATATCTGTCACCACCAAGTCATAATCGCCGCTACGGATTGCATTCCAACCATCAATACCATTAACCGCCACTTCCGCTTTGTAACCATTGTTTTCCAAAAGTTTGCGCTCCATTTCGCGCACAGTGATCGAATCATCCACCACTAACACTCGCTTGTAAGTTTTGGTAACTGCCTGATGAGCAGACTGATTTACCTGAGAAAGTTGTCCGGTGGAAAACACCTTCGCGATCGAACGTACCAAATCTTCAACATCGACAATTAACACTGGAGAACCATCATCCATCAGGGCGGCGGCACTAATGTTTGGGACTTTACCAAGACGAGGATCTAAGGGTCGGACAACCAAATTGCACTCACCGAGAAACCGATCTACAACTAATCCGTAACGATTGAGGCGATCGCTAATTACAATCACTGATAAAGATTCTATATTCACCGCAGGCGAGGCTAACTCTAAAACTTGACTTGCTAAAATCAACTCCACAGGTTGATTATTCATCACGAAAAATGGGCGATTTTCCGATACAGCAATCTTAGACTTCGATAATATCAACACCTGTTCAATGCGCGTTAGCCCAAAAGCATAGGGTTCGCCAGCAATTTCCACCAACAGGGTGCGAATCACAGATAACGTTAGCGGTAACTGCAAGTGAAAGGTCATACCCCTTCCCAACACAGAAACCGCCCGTAGTGTGCCGCCAACTTCCCGGACTGTGCTATGGGCGATATCCAGCCCCACACCTCTACCCGAAATTTCGGTGACAATTTGGGTTGTGGAGAAACCAGGCAAAAACAAGAATTCCATCAACTCAACTTCGGTAAGTTGGGCTGCCATTTCCGGGTTTGTCAGTTGTTTGCTGATCACAACTTGGCGCAAAAACTCAATATCGATTCCCCGCCCATCATCTGCAACGGTGATAAACAGCATTCCGGCGCGATGGGTAACTTCAATCCGAATAATTCCTTCTTCTGGCTTTCCTGCTGCTAGACGCTCCTGGGGCGTTTCAATGCCATGATCGATCGCATTCCGCAGGATATGAGTCAAGGGAGCTTCCAGACGTTCTAGAATATCTCGATCTACCAAAGTAGACTTACCAACGATTTCCAGTTTCACCCGTTTACCCAATTGTCTCGCTAAGTCGCGCACCATTCGCGGAAATCCCTGTCCCCCATCTGCAAAGGAACACATTCGAGTAGCAATAACTTCTTGATATAAGCGCTGGGCAAGATTAGCAGAACGCTGAGAAAATTGTTCTAGTTCGTTTTGGCGATCGCTCATCATCTGGTAACATTCATGAGCTTTTTGATGAGTTGCACTCAAGGTTTCTTTAATTTGCCGATTCAGATGATAGTTGCCCAATAACTCTTGTAACTTCTCCAGTAGATTGGACAATTCCCCCTGATTGCTTCTCAGTTTCAGCAAAGAGTTTGCAAATGGTTCTAATAAATTCGCCTCAACTAAAGACTCTCCTGCTAAACCCATTAAGCGATTCAAATTTTCAGTACTCATTCGCACCGCCCGATTTTGGGTGATGCCCAGTTCTTCTAATGGGGATGGGGAAATAAGGATTGTCTGTTGGTTGTCTTCTAACTGCGCTGTTGTGATTAGGGGATGAATTTCTGTAGAGGTTGGCTGTGGAGTTAGGATATTAGCGATCGCACTTATCAATGATTGAATGCCAACATCTTCTAACAGCTGCAAATTTGGGTTGGCTGTAACCATTTGAGCTATCCGCAAGAGCATATCTACCCCTTGCAGCAATACATCAATGCGATCGGCAGTTAAGGTAACTTTTCCCTCTTGAGCCGCCACAAAGCAGTCTTCCATGACGTGAGCAAGGTTGACAGCCGGATCGATTTGGACAATTCGTGCAGCGCCTTTGATGCAATGGGCTGCCCGCATTAAAGCTGCCAGTTCTGGTTGGGGATCGGGCTTAGTTTCCAGTGCCAACAGGCGATCGTTCAATACCACAACTTGGGCTTTTACTTCCATGTTGAATAAATCAAGCAAGGAAAGATTGCTAACATCAAATTCTTCTAACATTACTACACCTTCCTAGAACACCGATTCATTAATCCTGGAAGAACCTCTCCCCCAACCCCAATACTGCTCGCTTTGTCCATTTTTAACTCGGAATTGGGTTTGGGGAAAAGGTTAAAGGGTAAAGGTTAAAGGTTTTTTCTTTCCCCTTTCCCCCGCCCCTTATCCCCTTCTTGGAACCCCACCTTCCCCTTTTCCCCAAAACCCGACAAGTATTGCCCCCAACCCCCTCTCCTACGAGGCTACGGTGGTGTACACAAGTCTCTTGATCTGCACGTTTGTTGCATTGCCCTGCACGTTTGTTGCATCGCCCTGCACCTTTGTTGCATTGCCCTGCACCTTTGTTGCATTGCCCTGCACCTTTGTTGCATTGCCCTGCACGTTTGTTGCATCGCCCTGCACGTTTGTTGCATTGCCCTGCACGTTTGTTGTATCGACTCGCACCTTTGTTGCATCGACCTACAAAAATTAACCCACCCTACATTCCGCAGCAACTTTAAAAGACTTGTGTACACCACCGTAGCCTACGAGGAGAGGGGAGTTTAGCTCCCCCTTCCCTTGTAGGGAAGGGGTTAGGTCTTTGATTACAGCACCTTCCTAGCCAAGGTGGTGAATAATAATTCATCATCCAAATAGCTGACAGATCGCTCCATTTGCGATCCGCTAGGTTGCCAGTGAAATAATCCTTTTGTATAAGTTTGAGTCAGACTCTTAGGCGGATCTTGTAACTCATCCCGGTGAAATCGGTGTACTCCATAAAGTTCATCTACACCAAACACCCAAGTTTTATCTGCCTTTTCCAGCACCACCATGCGCGAATACACCACTGGACTGAGCGTTTGTACTGCTGTATCGGCAGTTTCCAGATTCAAAAGATCGCTCAAAGAGATACACAATAGTAATTCGCCTCGGATACTTACCAATCCCCGTAAGATTTGGTTGCTGCGATGCGGTATGGTATGAACCACGTTCGCAGGAGAAATTTCCTTGAAGATTTGGGCAGAAAGTGCCAGCCATTCCCGTTGTAGACGAAAAATTACAACCGTGATTTGAATGGTGGCTAAAGTATGGGATATCTGGGAATTGTCATCAGTTCTAGATTTAGCCAGTAACTCAGTCCACTGATGGCGATAATCTTCAGGTATGGAACGCTCTAGCAAATAGCGTCCAGCAGTGGAGTAAACGGGACAATTGCGGCAATGGGTATAGGTGGCTAATTGCGGACAGGAGCGATCGCCCTCAATGCCGATAGAATTCCAACAACGTTCAATTTTTAATGGCGTAGTGGGGTTCATAAGGGCTGCTCAAGAGAATTGGTGCAGGGGTATAACGTCTTCTGCTTCCACCTGAAAGCGGGCAATCTCTTGACGCAATCCCTGCGCCACTTGGTTAAGTTGGGCTATGGCATGATTAATTTCCCGCAAAGAATCCGTACTTTGCACTGAGGTACTGCTCAACTGCACCATCGTCTCACTAATTTGTTGCGCTCCCACAGATTGAGTTTCCATACCCTGGTTGACAAACTCAAATCGCGGATTCAGGTCTTGTACTTGCTGGATAATTTGCCCAACCTGTGTATTGATGCTGGCAACATCTTCTACACTTCGTCCAACTTCAGCAGCAAATTTGTCCATCTCCATCACACCTGTAGAGACTGACGATTGCATCTGCTTCACCATCTGCTCAATATCGAGGGTAGCAACGGCGGTTTGATCTGCTAGTCGGCGAATTTCTCTAGCAACGACAGCAAAGCCCAAGCCATACTCTCCAGCTTTTTCGGCTTCGATCGCCGCATTTAACGACAGCAGATTCGTTTGGTCTGCCACCTTGGTAATTGTGACAACAATGTTGTTAATGCTATTTGCCTTTTCGCTAATTACTCCCAATCGGGCAGCGATCGCATTAGTGGCTTCTGCTAACTGCCGCATAGTGGTTTCCATCCGCACTATATCTTTTTGGCTATCATTGGCTGCTGTCGTTGTGATTTGGGAAATGGTCGCAACTTGTTCCATTGCACTTACTAATTCTCTAGAGGTAGCGGAAATTTCTTTGGTAGCAGCAGCTACCTCATTCGTAGAAGCTACTTGCTCAATCAGCGTCCCTTCTAACTGTTTACCTGAAGCTGCTATTTGAGTCGCTGAGGAAGTAACCTGTATGCCAGAATGCTGTACCTGACGAATCAGAGTGTTGAGATTCTGAGTCATAGTTTGGAAAGCAGTTAAGAGTCTATTCATTTCATCTTTGCTGTTAGAGTCAGCCGCAATTTTAGTTGTTAAGTTTCCCAGAGAAATTTGCTCTGCAACTCTAATCACACTAAAAATCTGAGAGGTAATTTGTCGAGCTATTACCAACCCAAGAATAATCGCAGTTATCGGGCCAATGGCAATTCCTACAGAAATCCAGAAAATACTGCGAGCCACATTCTGTTCAACTTCTTTTTGTGTATCTGATATAAAATCTTCATTAAATTTTAAAAGTTTTTTTGCTTGATCTATACTTTTTTTAAAAAATGCTTCTTCCTTTCTTTTTGTCTCGGAATCTATTTGACTGCGTAATTGAAATCCTTTTTGAATATTAGCTGTAACAGCTTTTTGCTGCCCTTTAATAATTAACTCAAGTTGTTTCTTCCAAGGATTTTTAATTCCATTTTGATTTATTTTTTGCTCAATTTCTAAGAATTGTTCATGGACTTTTTTCCAAGCTCCCAAGTTTTCTTTAAGTAAGTTATACTCTTTTAATTCTTCTTCAGTGGATGGAGTTGCGTCGTACTGGGCAATACCTTCGTTAATCTGTTTCCAAGCGTTTTCGATTTCCGCGATCGCACTCTCTCTTTCACTAACAGTAATTTCCGGATTAAATAATAATCGTTCTGCGGATTGAATTTGTGTTTGACCTTCCTTAATCTTCCATACCCCAGACAAGCTGGGGATGTTATTCAAGGTTAGTGAGTTAATTGACTGATTTAACTCGTTGGTAACGAACCATGCCAGCAAGGCCATTACGAATACAATCAGTCCTATGAATAAAAATGAACCGATCAACCGTGTTTGCAAGGTAATGTTCTTGAACATTAGATATCCTATTGTTCCTCTGCTGCTGTAAAATTCATTCGTTTATTAGAATTCCCAAATCACAAGCAAGATGAACAGTTTGTATTTTTATTTTTAAACAAATTATTAAGTAGGTAGTTTAGTCCAGAAACTAGATTTTACTGAGGATCTAAAAGTATTGAAATATTTCCTCAATTGTTGATTAAATTGATTGCTGAGGAATTAAACTAGAATATTCTGTTTTCACCTGAAAGCGGGAAATCTCTTGACGTAATCCTTGAGCAACTTGATTGAGTTGAGCGATCGCACTATTAATTTCTCGCAGAGAATCTGCCGTTTGCACTGAAGTACTACTCAACTGCACCATCGCATCACTAATTTGTTGCGCTCCCACCGACTGGATTTCCATACCTTGGTTCACAGACTCAAAGTGAGGAGCCATGTCTTGCACTTGTTGGATAATTTGCCCAACTTGAGAACTAATGCTGGCAACATCTTCTACACTCCGTCCAACTTCAGCAGCAAATTTGTCCATCTCCATCACACCTGTAGAGACTGACGATTGCATTTGTTTTACCATCTGTTCAATGTCGAGAGTCGCAACAGCAGTTTGATCTGCCAGTCGGCGAATTTCTCTTGCAACAACCGCAAAACCCAAACCATATTCTCCAGCTTTTTCGGCTTCAATAGCCGCATTTAACGACAGTAAATTTGTCTGATCTGCCACTTTCGTAATCGTGACAACGATGTTGTTAATGTTATTCGCCTTTTCGCTAATTACTCCCAGTCGAGCAGCGATCGCATTAGTGGCTTCTACCAACTGCCGCATAGTGGCTTCCATACGAACCAAATCTTTTTGGCTATTGCTAGCAGCCGTCGTCGTGATTTGTGAGGTAGTCGCAACTTGTTCCATAGTATTTACCAGTTCTCTGGAAGTTGCAGCAATTTCCTTAGCAGTAGCAGTTACCTGATTCGTCGAGGCTACTTGTTCGGAAATTGTCGCTTCTAATTGTTTACCCGAAGCCGCTATTTGAGTAGCCGAAGTAGTTACCTGAATACCTGAATTTTGCACCTGGCGGACAAGGGTATTGAGGTTAGCAATCATGTTTTTCAATGCAGCCATTAACTTGCCAATTTCATCATCTGAGGTAACTTCAACCTGGGTTGTCAAATCACCGGCAGAAACCTGCTCTGCTAGACTAAATGCTGACTGTAAAGAGCGACTCAAGGAAAGACTGAGAATGCGGACAATAACCACTGAGACAATGAATGCAACAATCATAATACAGAAGAAAGTAGCGAAATTAACGGAATTTGCAAATGCCTGAAATTGACTTGCTTGCTTTTGCCTCTCTTCTAAAAGTTGCTCTTCTGTTTGCAGCATCTCACTAAGCTTTTGTCTGATTGCATCCATAATATTTTTACCTTTATCTGAAAGAATCAGAGCTAGTACTTCTTGCTCTTTACCAGCTTTTTTGAGAGCGATCGTTGTTTCTAACTCGCTCATCTTTTCTTGGGATAACTCCTCAAATTTATCTAAACTCTGGACTTGCTTTTGATTATCTGAAATCTTTTGTCTTAAATATTTAAATTTATCCTTCAGGTTATTACTAGCAATTTCATAAGGCTCTAAATATTGTTGTTTGTTTGTAATAATAAATCCTCTTTGTCCAGTTTCAGCATCAACTAAAATTTTTTCAATTTCTTTTAAATCCAATTTAACTGAATAGGTATGCGTTACTAAAGTAGCAGAATTAGCTAGAGAATCGTTTGCTGATTTAGCCATAAAACTAGCAATACCTGTTAAGATAACGATGATTCCAAATCCACCAATGACAAATTGATTGATTCTAATTCCTTGTTGCATATATTTTTTATGTTTGATTTTTTCCAAATAGGTGTATTAGGTAAAATGCGAAAGTCAGCTTTTTAAATTGGATAGCCATTTCCACCACGCTATACTAAACCACATCTATTTTGAGAACCATATTTTTAAAGTAGTGGGAGTATCTTGCTTCCTGCTGATATTAGCGCGCAAGATGTCCGTACTACTCCAAGTTTCCAAATGGATGAGGTTTTAATGTATGTTTATGGATGGATAGGAATTGCTTGAGGTTTACCCAATTCGCCAATTAGATTTTTTGCAAAAGTAAATTTTGTCAAAGGCTGATGAAGGTTATATAGAAAAACAGTTCAGAATGAGCAACAAAACACTTGTAGAGACGGCGATTTATCACGTCTCGAAAACCCAAAATTGTTGCCAGTAACCTTTAACTGAGCCGTATTGGGTTATATGGGTAGGCTCATACAGATATACGCCTTTATGACTGATTCATTTGTTGTAAATATTTTTGAACATGATGTCAAAAGTCTTTTGAAACACTTGCAATTATTAGAGTTCCCAGATCGTAAACGAGATTAACAATTTGCATATTCAATTTTGAAACAAATTATTAAGCGCTATCCTGATTTCACTTCTTCTTTAGTCGGTGAATTCGCTGCCAAAGGATGTTTGCGCTACCATTATTTCCTTGATGTTCTCTGAGTAATGCCAAATGAATAAGTGCCTCTTCATGGGTAGGTTGCAGGTAGATTGCTTTTTGAAAAGATTGTTCCGCCTGCTCATTTTGTGCCATTGCTTGCTGTACCTGACCAAGTAGAAGATACGCTTCAATACTGACCTGATTTTGGTTCAGATAGTCGTTGCATAATTTAGCAGCCTCATTCAACTGACCTTGATTAGCTAAGTTTCTGGCTGTTTCTAACAAATTTTCCTTCAGGTCTTTTGGTAATATGGGGTTTTGAGGAGGAAGATTCAATCTCGGTTCTGCGGCAAACTTGGAATGGTTTTTGTTCGGTAGTTGTCGCTTGTTGAGAACATCGATATTTTTGCTTGTAAAGTCTTGTTTGTGAAGATTGGGATGATGGTTTTTGCGAATATTTTCGCACCTTGGGGACTTTCGATGAGCAACTACTGAATCTTGACGAACTGAAACAAATTCAGTTTTCGATAGTAACCAAGCTTCAGCATGTCCAACAAATAGCAAACCTTGCGGGTTTACCAACCTTTTTAGAACTCTAATAGTATGTACCTTGGTAGCGCTATCAAAGTAAATCAGCAGGTTACGGCAAAAGACAATATCATAGGGTGCCGTACCCAATAAAAAATCGGTATCTACTAAGTTACCGTGCAGAAAATTAACCATACTTTTCACCTGTTCGCACAGGCGATATCCTGCCTCAGTTGCGTGAAAATAGCGCTCTTGAAACGATTGGCTATTACCGCGAAACGAGTATTGATGGTAGATTGCTCGTTGCGCTTTTAGTAGGCACTTGTTGCTAATATCAACAGCATCGATGTGAATGTTTGTCGAATTTAATCCTGCTTCCAAAAGAGCGATCGCAATGGAATATGGTTCTTCACCCGTTGCACAAGGTACACTCAAAACCCGCAATACACCTTGGGGATTTTTTGGCAACCATTCAGATAATACGTAATGCTTCAGAAAAGCAAAAGACTCTGGTTCTCGAAAAAACCAAGTTTCTGGAACAATTACGCTGTCAATCAGTGCTTCCCATTCCTGGGTAGATCCCTGTAACTTCCCTAGATAGTGAGCAATATCCGTGATGCCGCAATCTGCCATACGTTGATAAATTGCACTAGCGATCGCATCAGCACCAATAGAATTTGCATCTAAACCAATCTTGCTTTTTAGTAAAGCTTGAATAACAGATTGTGCCATTTATAGAGTCTTCAGACCAATCTAAAATCTAGTATTGTGATGACTTTCTGGCAAGAGATTGACTTGCTGTGCTTCTGACAACAAGTATTCAATGCGAAGGCACTGAATCATCCCTCGATCATCTACAATCATTTTGCCCAAATATGGCGCTGTATCTATCTGAATATTGGGATCGACAAATTTAGACTCAGACTGATGTAATGTTTCTACAACTTGTTCTGTCATCAAACCCAAAATATAGGGAGCCTGAAGTTCTGCATTATTACTCCCCCAGTAATTAACTAGGACAATTCTAGTACTCAGATACTCACTGGAGGGTTTACCACGCATCAACTGGCATAAATCAATTACTGGTACAATGCGTCCACGATAGTTAAAAACACCAGCGATATGCTCAGGCTGGTGGGGCAAACTTTTGAGTACCACAAGTGGTATTACTTCTATAACCTGTCGGCTTTCTATGGCATATCGCTCATTTCCAATGTTGAGAAGTAGCATTAACACTAATTTACATCTCCATTGCTAGCTTTGATGTTTCTTGCAGGCTATGCAAGACACCTATCCTATGATGTGTAGTAATAGTAGGTTGAGTTGATCCAAGGAAACCCAAGACTAACAAATTTAATTTTTATCAGCAATACATAATACCCATTCTTGAAAGCTGCTATGTATGACAATATCTGTAAATTTATTGCCGAAAACTTCAAAGATGACTTGGCAACTTGGTTACTAGGTTCACCGATTAAATTAACAGAACTTAGCCCTACTGAATTATCAAGCGAACCAATTCGTGCCGATTCGTTAATTTTATTGCAATCTGGATGATTTAGTTCTACATACCGAATTTCAAACCTACCCTGACGAAGATATCCCCTTTCGGATGTTAGATTATCGAGTTAGGTTTTATCGCCGCTTTCCTAACAAAGAAATGCGTCAAATAGTAATCTATTTGAGAAAAACAAGTTCAGAATTAGTCAGTGAAAACAGTTTTAGATTAAACAACACTTACCATCAGTTTGAGGTAATACGCCTGTGGGAACAACCAACAGACAGGTTTATGAGTATTCCAGGTTTATTACCCTTTGCCGTGCTAAGTCAGACAAACGATCCTACAATGGTATTAACCCAAGTAGCCAAAGCAGTTGAAGCAATTAGCGATCGCCAGCTACAAAGAAATATAGCTGCTGCCAGTGGAATCTTAGCAGGTCTGGTGTTAAAGAAGGATGTAATTAAGAAGATTTTCAGGAGTGAGATTATGCGCGAATCAGTCATTTATCAAGAAATCCTAGAAGAAGGCGAAGCCAAAGGTAAAGCAGAAACAACAAGAAAGTTGGCTTTAAATTTGTTGCGAATTGGCATGAGTTTAGAACAAATTTCTCAAGTTACTGAATTATCTCTTGAGCAAGTTCAAGTTTTACAACAGGAGATTCAAAATCCTTAATTTTAATTAATCACTTTAGAAACTACGTGCCTATACAAGCAAAACCCGCGAATGCGGGTTTTAAAGTTTTTATTACTCCATTCAGACGGGCTTGTTTTGTATAGACACACATCTCCCCGTGTGATATCTACCATTGAATTTCCCCACGCACCAAGCGTTCTTCATAATCTTCTAAATTAGATAAATAGTCAGAAAAATCTGACTCTGCTATTTCCAGGGACTCTCTAAACTGAAGCCATAGTTCCCAATTCTTACCACTATGCTTCATTAATAGGAAGTCGATAAAATCACTTACTTCCTGAACTAAAGATTCTGGCATTTGCAGGATTTTACCAATGGTTTGATCTTGTATGCTCATGATAAATCTTCTCAGATGGATTTCTCTTTATCCACAAAAGTCAAAAACCTGGCGATTATAAATTAAATGGCCAGGTCTAAAATTTAAACTAAAACTCAGCACTTTGCGGTGTACGCGGAAAGGGAATCACATCACGAATATTTCCCATACCAGTCATAAATTGCACGAGTCGTTCAAAACCCAACCCAAAACCAGCGTGAGGAACAGCACCATAACGACGCAAATCAAGATACCACCACAAGTCTTCTGGCTTTAACCCTTGCGCTAACACACGGCGTTCTAATACTTCTAAACGTTCTTCCCGTTGAGAACCGCCGACAATCTCGCCAATTTTCGGTGCGAGAATATCCATTGCGCGGACGGTTTTTTCATCGTCGTTCAAGCGCATATAAAAAGCTTTGATTTGCGCTGGATAATCTGTAACAATTACTGGTTTTTTAAACTGTTGTTCAGCTAGATAGCGTTCGTGTTCTGATTGTAAATCTAAACCCCAACTCACAGGATATTCAAATTTAACATCAGCTTTTTCTAAAACTTTGATGGCTTCTGTATAAGTTAACCGTTCAAACTGATTATTAATAATATTTTCGGCTGTTGCCAATACAGATTTATCAATGCGTTCATTGAAAAACTCCATATCTTCTGGGCAAGTTTCCAACACATATTTAAAAATGTGTTTGAGAAATGCCTCAGCTAAATCCATATCGCCTTCTAAGTCACAAAAAGCCATTTCTGGCTCAACCATCCAAAATTCTGCTAAGTGGCGGGAGGTGTTGGAATTTTCTGCACGGAAGGTAGGGCCAAAGGTGTAGACGTTGCTAAATGCCATCGCCATCACTTCCGCTTCCAACTGGCCGCTAACTGTTAAGTATGTGGGTTTAGCAAAAAAGTCTTGGCTGTAATCTACTGCTTGGTTTTCTGTGCGGGGAATATTCTTTAAATCTAAACTGGTAACGCTAAACAGTTCACCCGCGCCTTCGCAATCGCTAGCAGTGATGATGGGTGTGTGTACCCACAAAAAGCCTCTTTCTTGGAAAAATTGGTGAATTGCTGTCGAACAAGCATTTCTGACGCGGAAAACTGCACCAAAGGAATTAGTACGCGATCGCAAATGTCCAATGGTTCGCAGAAACTCAAAGGAATGACGTTTCTTTTGCAGGGGATATGTATCGGGATCAGCTTCCCCGTAAACTTTCACGGACTCGGCTTTCAACTCAATCCGTTGTCCTTTACCCAGAGAAGCCACTAGTACTCCTGTTGTCTCAACAGCAGCACCCGTATTCAATTTTTTCAAAATAGCTTCGTAATCTGGCAAATCCTGATTAATGACGACTTGCAAATTAGCTAGTGATGAGCCGTCATTGACTTCAATAAAAGCAAACCCTTTGGACTCGCGCTTCGTCCGCACCCAGCCTTGCACTTGGAGGGACTCATCAGGTTGGCCACTTCGCACTATTTCTGCAATCCGTCGATTTACCATATTTACCCAGCATAAGACTTTAATATCCAGCCTATGATAACGCCCATTCCACCAAAGCGGACGACTTGCCAGAAAGGTTTTTTGAGGCTACGCCAAGAAAATAACTGACTTTCTAAGTTTAGTTCTAGCCTTTCCAACTGCTGTTGAATGTGCCGTAACTCTGCTTTGATTTCTGGTGTCTGAGATTTATTGTGCTTTAGTTGATCCCGGCGCTGTTGCCATTGTGCCTGTTGTTGGCGATCGCGTTGCACTTGCTCGTAACGTTCTTTTAAGGATAAGAGCGATCGCTCTACTTCCTCTAATTCTTGTTCAAAATCTGGTTCTTGATTTTCTGCTGACGACTGTGATTGTTTTGGCGGCTTCATGTACAGGTAGTAAACTAAGATTAAATGCGAGTCTGCCAATAGTCAAAATTAAAACTATGAGTTTTTGACTCAGCACGGGCTAAACGCCCCGCTTCCGCTAACAACACTCAGCACTCAGCACTCATAATTATGTCCCAATCTAGCCAGCTGCCGAAAACTAGTCAACTTAATGAACTTAGTACTCTGGAACTAGCTCAAGCCCTCATGGAAAGACTGAGTATTTCCCCTAACGATTGGCATCGCCTCAAGTCTAACCGCAATTCCCGCGCTAATGAACAAGTGGCAGCAGCGATTGTGTATCTTCTGAAGAATCAGCCACAAGAAGCTCAGGCGAGATTAGAACAGGCAATTGGTTGGTTAGACCGCTCCATTTCCGCCCCTCCCTGTCCGACTCACGGAAAAAGTTAGGAGTTAGGAATGGGAGTTAGAATTTAAAACTTATGACTCTTAACTCATTAACTTCAGCGATCGCATCACAGTTAAACAGACTTGTGAAAAAAGTCAGTTAGTTATGAATTGACATGGAGCAAGAAAGTTTAAAGAAACGTAATCGTTCCGAGGCTTTGATTTTGCTAGCAGAACGATTACTTCAAGAGCTAGAGCGAGGTTTCAACCCACAGTTTGCTTATAATCATCGCCAGTGCATCAAAACCCTGATTCAGCAACTATCTGAGTTTCTAGCCCAAGACGATGACCAAAAAATTGACCAATCTTATAACAATCTTAAGTTTGCATTACGACTAGATCCTTGGGATCAACACGAGGATGAACCCTGGGAGTCAGACGATGATATTTCTGGAGGTTCTACTGCAATTCCAAATCCACGAAAACCAAGTCCAAAACCAGGAACAAATGACTCAGAAGAGTTACCGCCAATAGACAATACTTTTTATTGAAACCTAAAATGAAGGTTAAGTCTTTAAAACTTCTACCTCCTCCCTCCTGATTAAGTTACCGTCGCAGAGATAATCCTCGGCGATTTTCCATTTGTTTACAAAGCCTCAATTCTGTGCCTTTGCGGTTCCACTCTACCCGATCAAAAATTTGATGGAGAAGGCATAAACCACGACCACTTTCTGATTCATCTGGTGGTAAATAGTCTGTTGGTTCTTCTTCGATCGTAGATGAAGGACTAAAGCCGCTACCCTGGTCTGATATTATCCACCAATATTGATTATCTATTAAAGAAAAACGGACTAGAACTGTTTTACTTGGATCGAGATTATTGCCATGTTTAGCTGCATTTACTAGGGCTTCTTGAAGTCCTAGCCGTAGTTCAGCTTGTAACTTGGCTGGAATTTCTGCCAACAGTAAATCTAAGATTGGACAAAGGTAGAGGGTTGAGGCAAAACTAATAGTGCCCCAATAACGTGCGACTGGACGGAGTGAAATAGTAATCACAAAAGAAACCCCATAGCTTTCAGTTAGCTAGACATCAGTTTGCTATTACAGGCACCCTGATAAAACTTGAGGTGGTCATGCTGCCTTCAAACTTGCGTCTTTAAAACTAAATTTTGAAAATGCTAGGGAGCATTTGCCCTATAGTATGAGTTGAAATTGTTTGGATATATGACTACTGCAATAGTTTTGATAATGATGTTAGCAACTTAAAAAGATGCTAGTAATTTTTTGACAGAGTATGGAGATACCCTAGTTAATTGCCGATTTGTCATTTACACAATTCAATTCATATTTTTAAGAACCTATGCAACTTGAATTTATTTAAACAAAAGGAATTTTTATTTTTGGCTTAATTCAATTTTAGCATCTTTAGTATGCACTAGACTAAAAATTTCAAATTTCAGTTTTTGTAAATGAATTACTATCCTTATGCAAATCTGATAGCACAAGAAAGGCGGCAGCTTCAACATGAGCAGTTTGAGGGAAAAAATCAGCAGGTTGCACCCTTGTGATGGTATATTGCCCATCTTGACAAAGCAATTTCAGGTCACGGGCGAGGGTAGCCACTTTACAGCTGACGTAAACTATCCGAGATGGTTTCAATTGCCGTAAAGTGTCGATGACAGCGCGATCGCACCCCTTACGTGGCGGATCGAGTATTACGACTTCTGGTATTGTGCCCATTTTTGGAAGCAATTTCTCTACTGCCCCGACAAGGAAAGTCACATTATCAATTCCGTTGCGCTGGGCATTCAAAATAGCTTGTTCCACTGCTGCTGGTTGCACTTCTAATCCTGTAGCAATCCGTACTTTTTTGGCAAGGGGTAAAGTTAAAGTCCCGATACCACAATAGGCATCAACTAGCAACTCATGCCCTTGAAGATTGAGTTCTGATTGAATTACCTGCAATAGTGCCTCTGCTGTTTCTGTATACACTTGGAAAAATGTATCTGGGCGCACTTGAAATTCCAGTCCAGCAAAATTTTCACGCAGGTGGGGAACTCCAGCGATGCAACGGGTTTCTGATCCAAAGATAGCATTAGTGCGATCGCTATTGCGGTTAAGCGATACTCCTACTAACTGCGGATAACGCTTTAACCATTCCTGGGCTTGGGTTTCAATTTCTGATAAATTCCAGTCTTTCACCACCAAAGTCAGCAACATTTCCCCAGTGTGTCGGCCAATGCGTAAACTGAGATGGCGAATTTTTCCTTGGTGGCGCTGTTCATCGTAAATTTGCCAACCTTGCTGTTGAATATCCTGCTTAACTTCGGCAAGTAAGGGATTTAATCGCGCGTCTTGGACTGGACATTGATTTAAATTAATTAATTGGTGACTACCTTTTTGGTAGTAACCAGCTTGTACCTGTCCCGTTGCCGATATCCCCAAAGGATATGTAGATTTATTACGATAACCTAAAGCAGAAGAGGCGGCGAGTACCCGATCTACCGGTGGTTGGATAAAACCGCCAATGCGTTCTAAAGCTTGGATAACTTGATTTTGCTTGGCTACTAGCTGGTAATCATAATTAACATGCTGCCACTGGCAACCACCGCATTTATCCGCCACAATGCAACTGGGTCGGATACGATGGGGGGATGGCTCTAATAGCTCTTGGAGCTTCCCGTAGGCGTATTTTGGTTTAACATGTACCAAGCGGACAATGGCGCGATCGCCCGGTACAGTATCCGGGACAAACACAACACGTTCATCAGCGCGTCCGACACCATCACCTGTATCACTCAGGTTAGCGATCGTCACTTCAATTAATTCACCCTGTTGCCAAATTGTTTTAGTCATTGGGAATTGGGAATTGGGAATTGGGCATTGGGAATTGGGCATTGGGAATCGGGCATTGGGCAATAGTTCTTCCCTGCCCCCTGCTCCCTGCTCCCTACCCCCTCATCTACCCAATATAGATAAATTCAATACATAAGTAGCTCCTATCTCTTCACTTGTGTACCTCCAACTCGCTAAACTAACAGATAATATTTCAGGTGATTTCAATCATCATGACTGTAATTAGCCAAGTTATTCTCAAAGCCGACGACGAACTGCGTTATCCCAGCAGTGGCGAACTGAAAAATATCAAAGATTTTTTGCAAACCGGCGTACAACGGACGCGGATTGCAGCTACCTTAGCCGAAAACGAAAAAAAGATAGTCCAGGAAGCAACTAAACAACTTTGGCAGAAGCGTCCTGACTTTATCTCCCCTGGAGGTAATGCTTACGGAGAACGGCAACGCTCTCTGTGTATCCGTGATTTTGGCTGGTACTTACGTCTAATTACTTATGGTGTACTTGCCGGCGACAAAGAGCCAATTGAAAAAATTGGTTTGATTGGTGTGCGGGAAATGTACAATTCATTGGGCGTTCCCGTGCCTGGAATGGTAGAAGCGATCAATTCCCTCAAAACAGCCTCCCTTAGCTTACTGAGTGCGGAAGATGCTGCTGAAGCATCACCTTACTTTGATTACATCATTCAAGCGATGTCTTAATACAAAGTATGTGCTGGTTCTAAGAGTATGCTTCCGGTCTAGTAGAGTGAGTGCAAAATACTAGCGCTCGATAGACATAAGATACCGAATTTGATCGTACCCTCCCCACATTTGGTAGTGGCTGTGGCAAATTTTCTGTCAAGTTACTAACCAGTTGTGGGGAAATTTATTTAAGTATATTTGTGGGGCCTTTCTCAAAAGGTGAAGGACATACGGACATAAAAAACCGACAGTCCTTGGTCAAGGCTGTCGGCAATTAAGTGTGTTCCCTATTAATGACTCGGCTAGAGTTCAGTTGTCATTAATTATGCCTAGTTAGCGATCGCAAAGAGACGATCCTAATCATATATATGTGTGATTCTCATCACTTGATTGTTACATCTAAACTGCATCTACTCGAATAATCTCTGAGTTACAGTAAATATCCACAATTTTCGATGTCATAAATAATACTAAATCTTCTTAGTTAAGTTATCAAATATATTGCTTAAATTTATACACAAGTATAAGTGCGTAGCTTTTCGGCATAGGCATCGCGCTTTGCAACATAAATTAATTAGCATCCCAAAATATTTTTAACGGCATTCACCAACATAGCTACTAATTGAACTGATGCGGTGGCTGCACCAATTGTATTAACCATAGCTCCTACTGCTGCTGATATTGCCTTGATACTAGCTCCTGCTATAAGCATTGTTATTACTGTACTTGCAATAGAAACAATCCCAGTAGCAGCTTATACCCGAACTAACTGAAATTGCGCCGACTATAGCAATAATAATACTCCATTCCAATGGATTAGGACTGTGAGAAGCCTGAATAAAGATTATAGGAAAATTCATTTTAATACTTCAATAATGTTGCATTTAGTTAATCTTAATTTTAGAAACAAGTCTTTATTTGTAATAATAGTAAAATTACTCAAACTCTCATCTCTCAGATTAATTGGCTATAAAATTAAGTGTTTTTGCAGTTGCCTTGATTGAGTAAATTACAATAGCGCGATAAGCTAGAGTAAGCAGTAAAACCGATTCAAAACTGGCAACGAACCTAGCTTGGGGTAACGATGGCGACAGAACAAAAGCACAGCATTTATTTATCAGAAGCCGAAAGCCATTTGCGTCAACTTTCTATTGAAAAGTTACGATTAGCAGTTGTGTTTCTGGCTTATTTGCAAGAAACAGAAGAAAAGGAAGTTACTGAAAAAGTATTATCAAATATTCCTGATTTTGCTCAATCTTTCCGCGAGATTGAACAAAATGAAGACAAGTTAGAAAATACTGCTTCAAGTCAGATTGCCTCAGATGAAGAGGTATGGCAGGCTTATTTAGCTTCTAAACAGAAATGGCAGGAGGTTTACCGTCGCCTTGCAGATTCCTAGATTTCTTTCTATTTTTCAAGTCCTAGACATTCACCAAGATGAGATAAACAGCTTTGGTGGAACATCAGGTGTCAGAGACGAAGGTTTACTAGATTCAGCATTGGCACAACCTCAAGCTACTTTTGGCGGCGAACTTCTCCATCCTACAATTCACGAACAAGCAGCAGCATATCTGTACCATTTAGCGATGAACCATCCGTTTATTGATGGCAACAAACGCACTGCATTTGCGGTTATGGATACCTTCATAACTTTAAACGCCTACAGTTTGAACTTATCGCAAGAGCAAGCTTACAACTTGGTGATTCAAGTTGTCCAGAAAGAAATATCCAAAGAAGAATTATCTGCATTTCTGGAACTGCATCTACAAGGCAAGTAAATCGATAGAATAATGCTCTGTCCCCCATAGTGCATTTTCATGACTGCAAGCTCAAAACCAGCCTTTTCCCCTCAAGAAATCGCTGCTGAAGGTCTTAAGCCAGAAGAATATGAAGAAATTGTCCGTCGGTTAGGCCGTCATCCCAACAAAGCTGAACTGGGAATGTTCGGGGTAATGTGGTCAGAACATTGCTGTTACAAAAATTCTCGACCTCTACTCAAACAATTTCCCACTGAGGGGCCCCGCATCCTTGTGGGGCCTGGTGAAAATGCTGGTGTTGTAGATTTGGGTGATGGACTCCAGCTAGCTTTTAAGATTGAATCCCACAACCACCCCTCAGCTGTAGAACCATTTCAAGGTGCAGCAACGGGAGTAGGCGGTATTCTCAGAGATATTTTTACAATGGGTGCGCGTCCTATTGCTCTATTAAATTCTCTGCGCTTCGGTTCCCTAGAAGATGCCAAAACTCAAAGGCTGTTCCAAGGGGTAGTGGCGGGGATTTCACACTATGGTAATTGCGTTGGAGTACCAACAGTAGGCGGTGAAGTTTACTTTGATCCAGCTTATTCTGGTAATCCCCTAGTGAATGTCATGGCACTAGGATTAATGGAAACGTCAGAAATCGTTAAATCTGGAGCATCTGGCTTAGGAAACCCCGTCCTGTATGTTGGTTCCACCACCGGGCGCGACGGTATGGGAGGCGCAAGTTTTGCCAGTGCAGAATTGAGCGATCAGTCAATAGACGATCGCCCCGCCGTGCAAGTAGGCGATCCATTTTTGGAAAAGTCGTTAATTGAAGCTTGTCTAGAGGCGTTTAAAACAGGTGCAGTTGTCGCCGCTCAAGATATGGGAGCAGCCGGTATCACCTGTTCTACCTCAGAAATGGCGGCAAAAGGCGGTGTGGGCATTGAACTAGATTTAGATAAGATTCCCGCGAGAGAAACGGGGATGGTTCCTTATGAATATCTGCTTTCGGAATCTCAAGAACGAATGCTGTTTGTTGCCCATAAGGGGCGCGAACAGGAATTAATCGACATTTTTCACCGTTGGGGACTTCAAGCCGTTGTTGCTGGTACTGTCATCGCTGAACCCATTGTGCGAATTCTTTTTCAGGGTGGAATAGCAGCAGAAATTCCCGCCGAGGCTTTGGCAGAAAATACCCCACTATATAACCGGGAATTGTTGGCAGAAGCGCCTGAATATGCCCGTCAAGCTTGGGAATGGACTACTGATTCCTTACCTCCTTGCACAACTGCTGGCATAGAACTCCAAGGAGGCGCGCAGAGTTGGAATGATATTCTCTTCACTTTGCTCGATACACCCACGATCGCATCTAAAAACTGGGTATACCGTCAATATGACCATCAAGTACAAAATAATACAGTCCTATTACCAGGTGGTGCAGATGCGGCTGTTATCCGGTTGCGTCCTCTTGAAGAAATTCCCAATCTAAAATCCCCAATCCCAAATCAAAAATTAGGCGTGGCGGCAACAGTAGATTGTAATCCTCGTTTTGTTTATCTTGATCCCTACGAGGGAGCCAAGGCAGTGGTGGCAGAAGCTGCACGCAATCTTAGCTGTGTAGGTGCAGAACCTCTGGCGGTGACGGATAACCTAAATTTTGGCTCTCCAGAAAAACCGATTGGTTACTGGCAATTGGCAGAAGCTTGTCGCGGTTTGGCGGAAGGTTGTCGGGAATTGGCGACACCAGTCACAGGCGGAAATGTTTCTTTATACAATGAAACCCTCGATTCTCAAGGCATTCCACAACCCATTTATCCCACTCCTGTAGTGGGGATGGTGGGCTTGATTCCCGATATCACCAAAATTTGTGGTCAAGGTTGGCAAGCATCCGGCGATGTGATTTATCTTCTCGGATTGCCTTTGGCATCCAAAATCAGTTTGGGAGCATCTGAATATTTAGCCACGATCCACGGAACTGTTGCCGGAAAACCACCATTGGTAGATTTTGACTTGGAACGCCGCGTCCAAAAAGTTTGTCGGGAAGGAATTCGTAATGGTTGGATACGTTCAGCCCATGATTCTGCTGAGGGGGGAGTGGCGATCGCACTAGCCGAATGTTGTATTGCTGGCAACCTTGGTGCTGAAATCAATTTAGAAATAGCACCAACGCAGAACCGTATTGATGAGGTACTGTTTGCCGAAGGTGGTGCAAGGATTTTAGTTTCTGTAACATCGGCACAGCAAGCAATTTGGGAATCATACTTACAGGAACATCTCGGTCAACAGTGGCAAATACTAGGTACAGTTGACAATTTTGAGACGGGTTTGGGGGTTTTCACCACTGATAATCAGGTCTTAATCAAAGTTAGTATCGAAGATATTAGCGATCGCTATTCCCATGCGATCGCCAGGCGGATCGCTACCAACACGGCTGTTTCTTAGTTTTGAGAATTTCTTCACTCAGAAATTAGCACTAATAATTCAGAACTATTAGCGTCTTCGAGCATAATTACGGTACTGTTTTAATAGATGGTTAAAGATTTATTAAGAAATCAATAATCTATCTATAGACATAATCCCAGTGACTAAATAATTGCTAATTCGTAATTCGTAATTCGTAATTGAATCATACAAGCTCCTTGAACTGTCAATGGAAACACAAAAGCTCATAGCATAACTATTTCAAGCCCCGTAAGGATTTAGCAATGCTAAATTCCTACACGAATGGGCTAAATAATTACGAATTACGCATTATCAATTACGAATTATTTTGACTTGACCCCCCCACCAGGAGCAAAGCTAGCATGACCTCTATTCATTCTGTCACTTCGGATGAATACCCCGACCCCAACAACAACAACCCAATTAATAGTCATGACAATCAGCCTGACAAGCCCGAAGAAGCTTGTGGTGTTTTTGGCATCTACGCACCAGGAGAAAACGTTGCTAAACTGACCTACTTTGGATTGTACGCCCTCCAGCATCGGGGTCAAGAATCAGCTGGGATTGCCACCTTTGAAGGTACACAAGTCCATCTTCACAAAGACATGGGCTTGGTGTCTCAAGTCTTCAATGAATCTGTTTTGGATCAATTGCCTGGTAGCCTTGCTGTTGGTCACACTCGTTATTCCACCACAGGTTCTAGCCGCAAAGTTAATGCCCAACCCGCAGTTCTGGAAACTCGCTTAGGTTTCTTAGCTCTTGCACACAATGGTAATTTAGTCAATACAGTGCAACTACGTCAAGAGTTGCTTGAGAAAAAATATAACTTAGTTACCACAACAGACTCAGAAATGATTGCTTTTGCGATCGCAGAAGCCATCAACGCTGGTGCAGATTGGCTAGAAGGTTCAATTCAAGCATTTCATCGTTGCCAAGGGGCCTTTAGTTTAGTTATTGGCACTCCTAACGGCGTTATGGGTGTCCGTGACACCAATGGTATTCGCCCCTTAGTAATTGGAACTTTAGCAGGTAATCCAGTTCGTTACGTTTTGGCATCCGAGACTTGTGGTTTAGACATCATTGGAGCCGAATATCTGCGAGATGTAGAACCAGGTGAATTAGTTTGGATTACCGAAGAAGGTTTGGCTTCCTATCACTGGAGTCAACAGCCCCAAAGGAAATTGTGTATCTTTGAGATGATTTACTTTGCCCGCCCTGATAGCATTATGCACAACGAGAGTTTGTACAGCTATCGGATGCGGTTAGGACATCAACTAGCTAAAGAATCTTATGTCGATGCCGATATAGTCTTTGGTGTTCCTGATTCTGGTATCCCTGCTGCGATCGGATTTTCCCAAGCTTCTGGTGTAGCCTACGCCGAAGGACTGATTAAAAATCGCTATGTTGGACGAACCTTTATTCAGCCAACCCAAACCATGCGCGAGTCTGGTATCCGCATGAAACTTAACCCGCTTAAAGATGTGCTGGCGGGCAAACGAGTAATTATTGTAGATGACTCCATTGTTCGCGGTACTACCAGCCGGAAGCTAGTCAAAACCTTGCGTGAAGCGGGTGCAGTGGAAGTACACATGCGAATCTCTTCCCCGCCAGTAACTCATCCTTGCTTCTACGGCATCGACACCGATTCTCAAGATCAGTTGATTGCTGCCACCAAGTCAGTAGCGGAAATCGCCAAGCAACTGGAAGTAGATAGCCTTGCCTATCTCAGTTGGGAAGGAATGCTAGAAGCGACACGAGAAGACACCAATAGTTTCTGCTCTGCCTGCTTCACCGGAGATTATCCTGTAACGATTCCTGAGCAAGTGAAACGTTCTAAGTTGAGTTTAGAAAAGGTAGTGGTTTAGGAATTGAAGAATGGGGAATGGGGAATAGGGAGAAGAATTAACAACCAATGCCCTATGCCCCATGCCCACTCAAGATAAAATAGGAAAATCCCCTAATCCAAAGATGGTTTATGAACCAGCCGATATCTGAGAGAGTGCGCTGGACTACCGCCGATTTAGAGTTGTTTCCAGATAACGGGAACCGTTATGAAATTATTGACGGAGAATTGTTTGTTACCAGAGCGCCTCATTGGAATCATCAAAAAGTCTGTGTCAGAATTCTTGCTTCATTAGATATCTGGTCACATACTACTGGTTTGGGAGAAGTTGTGACTGCTCCAGGAATCATTTTTGGGGATAATGATAATGTAATTCCTGATGTTGTCTGGGCTAGCAACGAGAGATTGCCCCTGCTTTTAGACGAGGCGGGGCATTTGACTGGTGCGCCAGAACTGGTAGTAGAGGTACTGTCTGCTGGTATTGAGAACGAAAACCGGGACAGAGAATTTAAACTAAAGCTTTACTCAGCAAGGGGTGTTAGGGAATATTGGATTGTAGATTGGCGCAACCAACAGGTGGAAGTTTATCGACGCGAACAAGCGAGTTTAAAGTTAGTTGCTACCTTGTTCAATAGTGATGAGTTGAACTCACCCATATTGCCTGATTTTACTTGTGCGATCGCATCCTTATTTACTTAATACAAGTTCGCAGAATTGCTGTAATTGCTTACTATTCGCAATTTTTAACAAATTGTAATAGGCAGAGGAGAAGCGCAATGTTTCAGCAGTATTCAATTGAGCAAGTTTCTAAGAATCTGGATAAGATTTTTCAGGAATATGACATCAAACGAATTAAATAATAGCAATCTTTCTAAAACAAATCGCATCCATTTAACAAATAAAAAGTAAAGCTTAACTATGCTGCAAAAACTCAACTTTGGGCAATAACGGGTCAGTCACGATACCCACACCGCTAAAACCCCAGCGTTTGAGCAAGTTTCCCAACTGTGTACGCGGAATAGATTCTACACTAAAGCGATTTGCGACTTCTGCTGCATGGGTGTTGAGATAGCTAAGGGCATCAAAGTTTTCCTGAAACAGCAATAAATAACCTGATGTTTCTGTGTCAGGACGAGCTATGAGATAGTTACCGTCAGTTTTTGAGCGTACCAAGTAATAGACTTCGGACAGCATGGAGATGGGGATGGGGAGAGTGGGATTAAACCAATGACAAATGACTAATTGACTAATTAAGATTTTCTAGGCGAATGCGAGGATCGGCGGCTTTTAACATTAAATCGGCGATTAAATTACCAGCAATCAGCAAGACTGCGCCCATTACCAAGCTTGCCATTAACAAATATAAATCTTGAGCTTGTAAAGCCTGTAAAGTCAATCTCCCTAAACCGGGCCAGTTGAAGAAAAATTCGGCAATGAAAGCACCGTTCAATAAACCAGCTAATTCAAAACCCAACAAGGTAATCAAGGGATTTATCGCATTGCGGAGAGCATGAACATAGATCACACGATTTTCTGGCAATCCTTTTGCGCGAGCCGTTTGGATATAATCTTGACGCAAAACATCCAATAATTCGCCGCGAGTGATGCGTTGTAAACCAGCAAAACTAGTAATTGAGAGGGCGATTGTGGGTAAGATCATGTGCCAGCCGATATCTAAGATTCTGCCAAACCACGTTAGTTCTGAGTGATTAATGCTAGTCATACTACCCACTGGGAATAAGGGCGAGGTGATTTGGGCTAAAACCAGCAGTGCTAAGGCAGTGATGAAACTAGGAAAGCCTTGTCCAGCGTAACTAATAACCTGTAGAAGCCGATCTGCTAGCTTATTTTGGTTAACAGCAGCAAAGATCCCTAGAGGGATAGCGATCGCCCATGTGACAATTAAAGATGCGATCGCTAAGAACAAAGTCGCTGGTACTCTTTCCCACAACAGCGATGCCACTGAACGTTGATAGATAAAACTTGTACCAAAATCCCCTTTTGTCAATATTCGCCATAGCCATAGCCCAAATTGTTCTGGCCATGACTTATCCAGACCAAACTGCCGCTTTATTTCCTCAATTCTTTCTGGAGATATCTTCGGGTTTTGCCGCAGCGTATCTACATAATCCCCTGGAGCAAGTTGAATAATGAAAAACGATAATGCTGATGCCAAAAACAAAGTCAGTAGTGCCTGCAATACCCGCTTTGCCACATAAATAAAAGTTTCGTTCGTGACTAGCCTAATTAGCCAATCCCGACCTGTATCTAAGGAAATTCTCGTAGATGTCATTTGTCCTTTGTCCTTTGTTATTTGTTATTTGTCCTTTGCTAATGACCAATGACTAATGACCAATGACAAATAACTAATATTCGATTAGAGAGATAATCGGCACATCCGGCAAATATTTACGCCCTTCTAAATCCCGTAGCTCGATAATAAACCCAAACCCTACTAATTCGCAGCCGATCTTCTGCACTAACTTTGCTGTTGCACTCGCAGTTCCACCCGTGGCAATCAAATCATCCACAATCAAAACTCGACTATTGTCATGTAAAGCATCTTGATGCATTTCCAGACAGTCAGTACCATACTCTAGATCGTATTCAATTGAGTGAACTGCTGCTGGCAACTTACCTTTTTTGCGGATAGGAATAAAACCAGCCCCTAATTGATAAGCCAGAGGTGAGCCAAAAATAAATCCCCTTGACTCTATACCAATTACATAATCTGGCTTTATTTCAGCTTCATGGCATTTTTGTGTTAAAAAGTCAATAGTATAGCGCAATCCCTCTGGATCGCGCAGTAATGTAGTAATATCCCGAAATAAAATTCCGGGTTTGGGGAAATCTGGGATGTCACGAACGAGAGACTTTAAATCCATAAAGAGGGAATGGGGAATGGGAAATGGGGAATGGGGAATGGGGAATGGGGAAAAGAAATATTGATTATTGACCAATTCGCAATTCGCAATTCCCAATGCCCAATGCCCAATTTTTAGATACCTGAAAAATCGTACACTATAATGTCATACGCTGGGGGTCGGGGCTGAAGCTTCGCCTTTGATTGACGATAATTAGAATCTAAACCAAGCTAGAAAAGGTATTGTGCGAAGAAATGAGGTGAATTAATTTATGTTTTAAAACTTTGATTTCAATATAGGGAAAACTGTGAGTAGAAAGAGTTAAGTAATGTATATATCAGGTAGTCATGCTCCTGCTACAAGTCTAACGTTCAAGTCTTGGCTACCAATCTTAAATTTGTTTTACCTAGTCTGTTAGAACCGCACAAGGTATTTTATAGAATGAATGTCTCAGCAAGTTTAACGCCGTTAAACAGTCCAACTCAAGATTCACTGCCGATGATTCTGGACACTTTGCCAGATCCTGCGATCGCTTCCAAGACTTGTCCTCGGAGAACGCGGTTGCAAATTGACCTGATTTTATTGGCAATTGAAGCTTTAGAGCTTGGTGGTTCGGAAGCAATCTTGAGTTTTGCTCAAGAGTTGGATCTCAAAGGAATTGTTAAAGACAGGGTGAATTTATGGCGGATGCGTAGCTCTAATCCGCTACGGAGAGCGCATATCCGCCGTCCCTTAACTATCATGGAAGCAAAAGCTCTGGTAGTCATTGCTTGCTACATAGCGCGGCGTTTAACTGTTGTCATCCGCCAGCTATTAATGATATGTCAACAAATGGAAGAAAAGCAGATTCCATTAGAACAGAATTTGCGTCTATCTAATTACCTAGAGCGGTTTAGAGCGCATTTTAAGAGCCGGATGAATGCGCGACGTTCTGGTGTACTAGCATTAACTTCTGATGAAAAATTAGATGAGCTAGCTATAAATTTGTTAGGACAATTACTATTTTGTACCGGTACAGCTGGAATGCAGCGATTCTGGATTAGTCTTTTTGACGGTGAAGTGGAATGAATATTCAACGTAAGTACAGTCTACCTAATTGTACACTGCTTTTAGAAGGGTTAAGTGATGTCACCAGGGCCGCACAGTTCCAGGAAATGCGCCCGGAATTATCAATATTGGTAAATGCAGAATGCTATTTATCTGGTTATAATCAACCCCTAACTGGAGGGCGAGAATTTTTTGAAAGTTTGGTGAGGTCTGTTAGTGGCTATGCCCAAGAATTTTTAAGTAGCGTACCCAACCCTCAAGCACACAACCAGGAATCGGAGCTAGTAGAGTTTCGGAAAGTTGACAGCAACCGACACAGACTAATCATACATTCTGAAGGAACTCCAGAGGGGTTTGATCGCTCTAACAATTCCAAACGTCCGCCGATTGAAATAGATTTGAATACGGTGCAGTTGTTTGATTTAGTAGAAGCAGTAGATCAGTTTTTTGCTGATACCCAAACTTTACCTGAACTTTCTCTAGAACTACAACCAGTTACTAGACGCTATGGTGGTGCTAGTCAAGCTTTGGTTAGGCAGGCTGTACCTGCTGCTGTAGGTGTATCAAGTTTAGCAGTCGCGGCGATCGCCTTTAACTTGATTCCACCTCCCCAACTGCGTCCAGTGCAGCCAAAAACAGATGAGCAAAGTAGCTCTACAAACAATATCGCTCCTCCAGCATCAGCTGCTGCAACACCCATCGCAGCTGAAACGCCTACACTAACGCCTACAACTAACGCAAAGCCGGCAGTTAAAGATTTAGAAGCACTTTTAAATACAGTTCCAGAAATTACCGATCCATCCCAGTTGCGTGCATTGAATCGTCAAGTTTACAACCAAGTTCATCCAGCTTGGGCTAATCGCTCAGGATTGCAACAAGATTTGATTTATCGTCTGGGTGTAGCTGCGGATGGTGCGATCGTTGGTTATAAAGCGGTGAATAAAGAGGCGAATCTAGAAGTAGGTAAAACTCCTCTGCCTAACGTACTTTACAATCCAGCTACTCGCCCTCCCATTTCTAATGAACCGATCGCCCAATTTCGAGTAGTGTTTACTACCCAAGGGGTGCTGCAAGTTAGCCCTTGGCGGGGATATGCTAAAACGCCAGAGGTAGTGGGTGCCAAAATTACTGACTCTAATATAGTCAAAAATTTAAATCAAAAGCTTTATGGTACAGTCCGGCAAAATTGGAGTGGCAAACCCACCTTTACGCGAGATTTGAAATATCGGGTAGCAGTCAACAAAGATGGTGTAATTGCTGACTATGAACCACTCAACCAAGTTGCCTTTGACTATTTCCGGGAAACACCCCTTCCGAAGATGTTCAACGCTGTCTACGGCTCCAATGTAGCAGCACCCAACGATAAAGAACCTCTGGCCCATTTCCAAGTGATATTCAAGCCTAGTGGCAGCCTGGAAGTTATGCCTTGGCAGGGATATCAGTAATCAGGGAATGGGGAGTGGGGAATGGGGAGATGAGGGGGATGAGGGGGATGAAGAAGAAAAATAACTCCTAACTCAGCACTCCTGAAGGGCATGGGGAATGGGAAAGAGAATTAAGTTGCTGGTATTCCCAATTCTCTATTCCCTATTCCGGGGTATGAATATCATCGCAACAGAAAACCGAGTTAAGCTTAAAAACTTTATTAGATAAATAAAGATTCTCCTGATAACCAAGGTCATTGACGCTCTGCTGATCGTCGAGTCACTGCTCAACGATAAAATAAGGGTTTCAGCTTCTAAAAATGCTTGTATTGCTTATGTAATATCTCTTAACCCGGTTTTCTGGGTGAATGCTACTCATACCCCGATTTTCATCACCAGAGAGATTCAAGACTTCCTGGGACACCGCGATATCAAACACACTGAAAAATATACCAAGCTGAATGCTCGACGCTTCCTTAATTTTGATTGGGGTGATTTATAGTATTTTAGTGTCTTGTCTACCCTTTTAATTTTTACTAATAATAAATTTTGAAATGACAGTGCTTTTACCTAGAATTGGCGTTACAAGTTGTACAAGAGCAATATCATTAGTTCAAGAATATCCTCAAAACATTGTTGGTAGTTTTTGGGTCATGTGTGGTTATGGATTTGAATATAAAGAAATTCCTAATTGGTGGATTGACAATGTTTTAGAAGACAATCAAGCACAAAGTATTATTAATGCTTTTGAAAAAGGTTATTTTCAGGGAGAACATGACAACCCTCTATACTTAGGATTTTGTATTATTGTTGTTGCAGATGCTTCCAATCCTGCTCATTTATCCTATATAATTCAACACCTAAGAATGTGGGAATATGAGGGAATTGGTTTATTAAGAATAATGGCACGTCATAATATACCTGCTCATACGGAAGTATCTTCTCCTGAATATTTTTTAAATTATCGCTATAGAGAAAATCATCCAATTTATGATGAGCTTCATAAAACACTAGATCATTGGACTGTTCATGTATGGGAAGACTACTGTAGTTATCTAATGTCTGAACATGGTCAATGGATGTTTATTAACTATTGTAAAAAAAATAATGCAATTAAGGATGAGGTAAAATTAACTGTAGAAAAAGGTTCTAAACCTCTAGTTTTGACAGAAGGAGAAACTGACCCAGTTTATATTAAAACTGCTTTAGAGTTACTAGGAGAAACAGAAATTTTAGAGCAAGTTGATATTGAATGGGTAGGAGCTTCTATAGGAAAAGGAAAAAGTATAAATACTGGTGATAGTGGTTTGAATAATACCAGAGACGTTCTGATTTCCAATCCTCAGTTCTTAACTAAAAAAGTATTACTGCTCTATGATTGTGATACTAATAAACCTAATGAAGACCATGAAAAATTAAACATCAGAAAAATCCCTAAACAAGAAAATCGAAAAGTCAAGAAAGGTATTGAAAATCTATTTCCTGAACATTTATTTCTCAAAGAATTTTATTTACCAAAGACTAAATATGGAGACTATGGAGAAGAAAACCAAATTCAAGAATTTCAAAAAATGAAATTTTGCAAATGGATATGTGAAGAAAGAAAACAGGCTGACGATTTTGTTGATTTTAAAATAATTATTGAGCTTATCAAAAACTGTTTAGGCAAAGTTATTTACTGAAGTCTATCAAAACTCTGCCCTGAGCATCTATATCAATTGAGAAATTAATAAATTATTTCAATACCTTCGCCAATTTACGAAGGTGAGTTGATGTATGAACTTGCATAATTCATAACAGATGGTTTGCACACTGAACAGGGGTAATTGCCTATGTATGAGTCGGTAAATGTGTAGTTTGACGACATCGGCAATTAGGGGGCAGGTAACATCACCCATCATTTACCGACAAAAGCCGCCTTAACTCCTGCTTTAAAACCTCCGGATCTGGCAAATAAAGTTGATATCTCGACACAAAAAGCTGATTAGAAATACCACCCGTCGCATACTCAACCAAAATCTCATCCTTATCTCGCGCCAACACAATTCCTATTGGCTCGTTGTCATCCTTCATATTCTCCTCAGCGCGAAAATAATTTAGATACATATTCATCTGTCCAATATCCTGATGACTCACCGCTTGCGTCTTCAGATCGATTAAGACAAAACACTTGAGAATGCGATGATAAAACACCAAATCCACAAAAAAATGCGTGTTGTTTAACGTAATTCGGTATTGCTGCCCAATAAATGCAAACCCCTTGCCCAACTCAAGTAGAAACTTCTCCAACTCAGCAATTAAACGATTTTCTAACTCACTCTCACGATAATTGCGGTCTGGTAAATCCAAAAACTCGAACACATAAGGATCTTTGACCACATCCCGCGCCGACTCGATCCGTTGCCCATCCTTAGCCAGTGCCAAAATCTCCGCCCGATCCTTACTCAACGCCACCCGCTCAAACAAAGCCGAATCCTTCTGGCGTTTCAACTCCCGCACACTCCAGCGATCTTGGATGCACTGCTGCTCATAAAATGACCGCGCCAAATCATCGGAAATAGCTAAAAGCTCCGTATAGTGCGACCAACTCAATTTGCCAGACAGTGTTTGGCAATTCTCATAGTTCAAATAAAACAGACGCATATACTGCAAATTAGAACGGCTAAACCCCTTACCATACGCCGCTTTCAAATCTCGTGAAAGCAACTGTAACAACTTACTGCCATATTCTGCCCGTTCCTTGCCCGCTTGCTCAAACTCGACAATATAACGCCCAATCTGCCAGTAAGTTTCTACTAAAACTGAATTAACCTGCTCAAAAGCCCGTTGTCGCCCCAACGCCAAACACTCACAAATGCGATCTAACAACTGCTGATATGAACCATCATTAACCGCTAAATCACTCATAACTCAAACCCCAATGAGGTTCCTATCCCCAATGCCCATTTACCGCGTAATCCGCCGCATATAATTTCCCCATAACTGAGCGGCTTGAGCGCTGCTACCAGATGTCGGGGAATTGTTGTCGTTTCCCAGCCAAACACCAGTTACAAGTCGCCGACTTGGGATAAAACCTATAAACCATAGGTCAACGTTTTTATTAGTCGTGCCTGTTTTACCAGCTTCTCCTAATCCAATGGCAGCACTACGACCGGTACCTCTGCTGATGACACCACGCATCAAACTAGTCATCTCATCGGCTACACCAGTTGTTAGAACTCGTTTGTTGGCATCTGGGTCTTGGTCGAAGGAGTAGATTACACGGCAGGTTTTGATATCATTGCGATCGCTGCAATCACCACTGTCTAAAATTCGGTTAATCGCATGGGGAGGATTCCACACTCCACGATTGCCAATAGAGCCAAAAGCACCAGTCATTTCTAAAACATTGACCACACTTTGACCTAGTACCAAGCCTGGAACCGGATCGAGGTTTGACTTAATTCCCAAATTCTGGGCCATCGCCACTACTTTATTCAGCCCGATTTCTCTAGCAACTCCCAAGGCGATGGGATTTTCTGAAAGAGCCAGCCCGGTGGCAATATCTAAACTGCCAGCACCGGAACGACAGGGCTTGTAAGTAAAGCCTTGCCAAGTTAAAGGAGCGCAGGAATAACTCTTAGATGGTGAAATTCCCTGTTGAATAGCGGCGGTGTAAGCAAAGATTTTAAAGGTAGAACCCGGTTGTCTTTTGGCTTGAACAGCACGATTGAACTGACTTTTTTTGTAATCAGTTCCGCCTACCATTGCCAAGATGCCACCTGTACTGGAGTCAAGAGTTACCACAGCCCCTTGAGAAAAATTAAAACTTCCACCACTATTGTTGACTGAATTCCGCAACGCCGATTCAGCTTGGCTCTGTATGGCTGGATCTAGCTGGGTTTCAATGATATAATTCCCTTCGTTTGCGGCTCCTTCGCCCAAGATTGATTCAAGTTCCGAAAAGACGTAACTGTAAAAATAAGGAGCGATCGTCTTAGCTTGCTGTTCGCAAACTTTAGGGCTAACTTGAACAGTGGAACGTCTAGCTCGGTTCGCATCTTCAGCTTTAATTTTGCCCATCTCTAGCAACCGCTTAATTACGCGATTCCGGTATTCAGCTGCTTCTAGCTTATTTGGCCCATCCCCACAAAAATCGAATGCGTTAGGAGCAGGTAAAATTCCTACTAAAGTAGCTGCTTCTGCCAAAGTTAATTCTTTAGCCGGCTTATCAAAGTAATAGCGGGCTGCATCCTCAAAGCCAGAGGTATCTCCCCCTAAAAAAACCCGATTTAAGTACATCAGCAAAATTTCATCTTTGCTGTAAAAGGTTTCTAGCTTTAGGGCAACAACTGCTTCCCTTAATTTACGTCCAAGGGTATCCTGTCTGCCTACATACTCCCGGAACAAACTGCGGGCAACTTGCTGCGTAACTGTGCTGGCTCCTTGTTGCACATCTCCGCTGCGGCTATTGATCAACACTGCTCGTAAAATCCCCAAAGGGTCAACCCCAAAGTGCCAGTAATAACGACTATCTTCTGAAGCTACTACAGCAGATGCCAAATAAGGGCCAAATTCCTCTAAACGCTTCATATCGACATGAGAGATAGTTCGAGGTTCTCTTAATGGGGTGGCCCCATCACGAGCGTAAACGACTACTGGGGCGCGTGTAGCTGTAGGTAGGGGTCTAACTGAAAATTTCAGCCATTCTACGCCAATCACTAATGCGAATAGGGCGCTGATACCGCCGATACCATAAGCTGCCGAACTTGCAGCTTTGACATACCAGGCTGGCGGATCGACGTATTGTAATCGCACGGAAGCGGCGAGTTCTGGGGGGCCCAGGGTCAAGATATCGCCGTGACGTAGTTCTAGGGAATTAACACGACGCTTGCCACGATAAATGCCATTGGTGGAGTTTTCATCTTTGATGACGAAAACTGGTGTGCTATGAGTAGAATTCCGCGATAGCGATAGGTGAATTTGGCTGACAACTGGGTTACGGACAACGATATCACTGGATTTGGAGCTACGACCGAGAATATAGCGATCGCCCAACAGTGGATATACCTCTGCTTTATCCGCCCCCGCATCCTGCACCCAGAGTTCTGGTACTTTGGCATTAGGCTTGAGCGCCAGTTTGGAAAAATCAACCCTAGCTTGGATAGTATGGACTGCTTGAGTCAGTTGACCAATTAACGTTTGTGGCTTGTGAGGGGGTTGGGGAGAACTCATCGGCTATTCACATCACACTTTTTAGTGAAGAATCGGGCGAATCAAAATTTAGATGTTAGTCTTTCATCATTTTACTCATAAGCCAAAGCATAAATTAGCTATACGGAACTTTTTGCTCTAATTTATACTGTTAATTATCTAGAAAACTAAATTAAATTGTTATTTTTATTACGTGCATAAAAATTTATATTCTTGTAAAAAGCTTATTTTATCTACTTTAATAACGACAAAAACCGAATTTGGCTTTGTATTTATAAATACCAATTGTTAAGAAACAACATATTTAATTTTTACCAATTTTACATATTCATATATTTTGAAACAAACCTAAATATATTCATTTAGGAAGATTTTTTAAATCTCATTATCTGTTTTAATGGGTCGAGTGTTCCGTTGAGGTAAATTTCATAATGATGGGAAAATCTCTGACCCTGATTGGTACAGCTATATCTTTGGCTCTCACCACTAATATTGCCGTAGCCGAATCCAGTAAATCCCCCATAGCCCAATCCAGTAGCGAATCTACTAGCGCACCAACGGAAATTAAGATGTCGCCAGAAGGCATGAAAATTCTGTGCGAGTATTTCCCGCTCAATTCTCGCTGTCCCGGCGGCACAGCGCTTACCCCTGGCGCTACTCCTAGTAGCACTACAGCACCAGCAGAAACCACACCTAGCACTGCTCCTGGTAGTACTACAGTACCAGCAGAAACCACACCAGGAACTGGAACTCCTGAAAGCACTCCAGCACCAGGAACTCCTACCCCCCCTGAAACCGGAACTCCTGAAAGCACTCCAGCACCAGGAAGCGTTACTCCACCCGAACCTGGCGCTCCTAGCAACTTAACTCCAGCACCAGGAAGCGTTACTCCATCTGAACCTGGCGCTCCTAGCAGCACTACCGAACCAGGAACTACTACCCCATCTGAACCTGGCACTCCTAGCAACTTAACTCCAGCACCAGGAACTGTTACCCCATCTCAACCTGGTAATCCTACAGAACCAGGTGCAAACTCTCCCACCCCTGGTACTCCATCCGCTCCTGGAACAGGTAATTAAATTAAAAGCTGGATACGATCTGAATATTAGTTTGCGATCGCCAATCATCAGTGCATCTTGACTTTCTGCACCAGTTATGCTAGCTGGTGTAGGATACAAATCCAAATCCCTGGAATCCATAGATTAAGTCTTCGCATATAGGACTGAACAATGGTTTCAGTAACCACTAATCAATAGCCTGGGATGATTAATCATCCCAGGCTTAATAGTTTAATCGAACCTGCTAGTTGAAGTTGGTGTTTTTTGAAAGGAAGCAATTAACAGACAAACAATACCAATACTAATAAATGAATCTGCCACATTAAAGACAGGGAAGCTAATCAGGCGAAAATCAAGAAAATCAACGACATGGCCTAAAATAAAGCGATCAATACCGTTCCCCATAGCTCCACCTAAAATTAAGCCATAGCCGAACTGATCCCATAAATTTAATGTTGGCCCAAACAACGCCAACGCTATCAAGACCAAACTCACTCCTAAAGATAGCCAGCGCAACCACTCTACTTTCCCACTTAAAAGACTAAAAGCGGCACCAGTGTTGGTGACATAGGTAAAGTGAAATATTCCAGTCAAGAGTGGTAGTGTTTGCCCTAAGCTGAAGGTTTGCACCACCCAATATTTTGTTATTTGGTCTAAGAAAAAAGCTATGAAGGCAGCAATCCAGAAAAGGCGGTTTTTTAAACGCATGAAACTAGGGGCTAGAGACTAAGGACTAAGGACTAGGGACTAGGGATGAGAAAAATTTTAATTTCTAGCCCTAGCCTCTAGCCCCTTAATGACTAATAAAACATTAAGTGACGCAATATATATGCTATTACAGTAACGGCACAAACCACACTTAATTGCCCTGGTAGTGCAAACCAAGAATATTTAAGGATTGCTTGCATCAAAGATAGATTTTCTGTGCCTTTCCACTGAAAAATATAGCTAATAATCAAATAACTAATACCGCATAGATGCAGCGTTAATAAGCCACAAATACAACTAAAAGCGAGAGTTTCTAGTCGAGGTCTAGCTTTAAAGGCAACTAAGCCACAAATCCAAGCTCCAGGAATAAAGCCTAGTAGATAGCCAAACTGAGATAGCTTAACATAACCAATACCCCCGCCATCGGCAAATACAGGTAATAAGGTTAACCCCATCACTAAATAAGCGATTTGCGAGAGCGCACCGGCATTTTTGCCTCCTAAACAACCCACTAACAGTACTGCGCCAGTTTGAAAAGTGACACCTAAAGGAAAAGTCTGAATCCCGTGCTTACTCCAGTTCCAAGGAAAGGTGATCCCATAAGCTTCTAGGAAAGTACCACCCATTGTTAGGAGTAAGCCAATCATTGACCATAGTAATTGATTGGAAGCAGCAAACATTTATCAGGCAACCAGGAAAAAGCAAAAGGAAAAACCAACAGCAACTAGTATGTTCATTAATATTGAAATAAAATTTGTGCTGACACTTTTAAGAATTAGCATATTTTTTTTTGCCTTTTTGGTATGTAACTTTTCAGTTCTACGAATTCTGGTATTTGACCTAATACGTGGTAAAGTTAGCAAAATTTAGTATTTAAAATAAGTTTTTTAGATTCAGCATCAAATTTATGCTAATTATGCTAAAAATTGTTAAAGATATTTCCTTAACTCACTAATTTTTTAGCGATCGCACCGCCTCACTTCTATAAAATAGGCAATTGATAGTTTTTCTTCTACTTTCTCTAAACAATAAGTTCACTGTCTAAACTTAGATTGTTGAGTTATGACTTTAAACCTGCTTAGACCTATAAGCAGTAAGAACTTTCATAAACTTATAATTTTATATAAGTTTTCGATAATACCACACTTTGTTAGTTTTTTATATATTTTTCATCACTTGACCAACAAAGCTACACTAATAATAGAGTTTTGTAAATATCTGTAACTAACTTACTATGGTACTATTCCTAAAATATGTGACAAAAGCATTGGTATAAATTTTATCAAGGAAAGGTAGAAACGATTGTTTGTTCTTCATCAAAAAAAAACAAGCATTTTAGGCTTTGTTAACCTATCCTTTACCTTAACCTTCATCCTTTAGGGGTATTCTTAGAGGCGCTCACCTGAAAAGTTACCCAAACTATTGATAGCGATGCCCTCTCCTCTTAGTGTAATAAAAAT
Organism: Nostoc sp. DedVER02; assembly: GCF_034530675.2. Taxonomy (NCBI): domain Bacteria; kingdom Bacillati; phylum Cyanobacteriota; class Cyanophyceae; order Nostocales; family Nostocaceae; genus Nostoc; species Nostoc sp. DedVER02. The sequence goes on along the minus strand of NZ_JAVRCP020000006.1, from coordinate 6,826 downwards.
TCATCGCCTCACAGCTTCAGTTTCAGTGTTAGCACTGACAATCGGATTAGCTGCATGTGGCGGACAGCAAAACCCAGATAATACAGCCACCAAGGAAACACCTTCTGGTACTGCTACAGATACTACAGCGTCCAGCACAACCAAATTAGATTTGGGTGGAAATCTCAAGTTAAGCGGGGCTGGTGCATCTTTCCCAGCACCCCTGTATGATACATGGTTTACCGATCTAAACAAAAAATATCCTAATTTGCAAGTTGACTATGCCTCAGTTGGTAGCGGTGCTGGAGTTGAGCAATTTATCAAAGGCACTGTAGACTTTGGTGCTAGCGATGTTGCCATGAAGGATGAAGAAATCCAAAAAGTGCCAGCAGATAAGGGCGTTATTTTACTGCCCGTAACTGCTGGTAGCATCGTGCTAGCTTACAACTTGCCAGATGTTCCAGAACTTAAACTACCACGAGCCGTTTACGCTGATATTCTACTAGGCAAAATTACATCTTGGGATGATGCCCAAATTGCCAAGGCTAACCCAGGTGCAAAGCTTCCTAAAGAGAAAATCACAGTAGTTTATCGTTCAGATGGTAGCGGAACAACAGGTGTGTTTACAAAACACCTCAGCGCTATTAGCCCAGAATGGAAGACTAAAGTTGGTGAAGGTAAAACTGTCAACTGGCCTACAGGAGTTGGTGCGAAAGGGAATGAGGGTGTTACCGCCCAAATCCAACAAACACAAGGTTCTATTGGTTATGTCGAGTACGGCTATGCCAAACAAAATAGTCTCAAGTTTGCTGCTTTGGAAAACAAAGGCGGTAAATTTATTGTACCTAGTGAAGAGTCAGCCTCTAAAACTCTAGCATCAGTAACTCTACCCCCCGATCTCCGCGTATTCATTTCCGATCCAGAAGGTGCTGATTCCTATCCCATCGTCACTTATACCTGGATTTTGGCTTACAAGAAATATCCCAATGCGGCAAAAGCTAAGGCAGTTGAAGCTGCGATCGAATACGCTTTAACTGAGGGCCAAAAACAGGCTACGACATTAGGGTATGTTCCTTTACCCCAAAACGTCATCACAAAGGTGGCTGCTGCTGCCGATCAAATTAGTCCAGATTATAAAATCGCTATTGGTAGTGGTACTAGCGCGAGCAAGTAGCCACAGTCAAGAAATGAAGCATTCCTAGACAATAAATTTTTAGGCTGCTTACTAAACTAGTTTGACAAAACGATGAGGCAACAATTTTGTTGAGATGGTTGCCTCCCATATATTCCTCTGATTTAATTGTGAAAGTCGGTAGTCATGACTACAAATTCTCAGAAACTTTCATCAGCGACAAAAAATCGCACTGATGTAGAAAAGTCCCTAGATCGGGGTTTTATTTGGCTTACTAAAATTTTTGCCTTTGGGGTTGCTGCCACTTTATTATGGATCGGCTTACAAGTTGCGATCGCTTCTGGGCCTGCTATCCAAAAGTTTGGTGCAAGTTTCTTAGCTAACACCACTTGGAACCCAGTTAATGATAGCTACGGAGTACTACCTCAAATTTATGGAACTCTCTTGAGTTCTTTTATAGGTTTACTGATAGCTGTACCGATTGGAGTTGGTACTGCTATTGTACTAAGCGAGGATTTTTTACCCGCTAAAGTGAAGTTGGTATTGGTTTTTGCGGTAGAACTACTCGCAGCTATTCCCAGCGTTGTCTACGGCGTATGGGGTATTTTCGTTTTAGTGCCTATCATAACTAACTTGGGAAAATGGCTCAATACTTACTTTGGCTGGATACCATTTTTTAGCACCCCCCCTACAGGGCCAGGAATGTTACCGGCGGGAGTCATATTAGCGATTATGACTTTGCCCATCATCACAGCCCTATCACGCGATGCCTTAATTTCTATACCGCCCAGCTTACGCCAAGCCGCCATAGGATTAGGAGCAACTCGTTGGGAAACGATTTTGCAAGTTCTGATTCCAGCCGCCTTTTCAGGGATAGTTAGTGCTGTGATGTTAGCACTCGGTCGGGCAATGGGAGAAACAATGGCTGTAACCATGTTGATTGGTAATTCCAACAACATTAGTCTCTCACTGTTAGCACCAGGCAATACGATTTCTTCTCTACTGGCGAATCAATTTTCCGAAGCTAGTGGTTTGCAAGTTTCGGCTTTAATGTACGCTGCTTTAGTTCTATTCTTCTTGACCTTGGTAGTCAATATCATGGCCGAGTTTATCGTTCTGAGAGTCAAGCGACTGTAGCTTAGTTTTGGATTGAATTATGACTTCTAGTTTTCCAGAGCGCAGTTTAATTCGCGCTCCCATGTCTCAAAGGACACTGTTTAATACAGTAATGACCGTAGTTGCATTTATCTGTGGAGTGTTGGCACTTGTGCCTTTGCTAGCAGTGCTTTCTTACGTCATTATTCAAGGTTTTAGCAGTTTGAATCCTAGCATCTTTTTTGAACTGCCACCCAAAGCTTTACAAAAGGGAGGAGGCTTTGGTAATGCAATCTTGGGCACACTGTTAATGGTAGGAATTGCTGCCCTGATTAGTATCCCGTTTGGGATTTTAGCGGCAATTTACATCACAGAATTTAGCTCGGCTCAAGTAGCGAGATGGGTACGTTTTGCAGCTAACGTCCTGAGTGGAGTCCCCTCAATTATTGCTGGGGTATTTGCTTATGGGATTGTAGTTTTAACACTGGTTAAGTTAAACTTAGGATCGTATTCTGCTCTTGGTGGAGGATTTGCACTGGCAATTTTGATGTTGCCAATCATTGTCCGAACCACTGATGAAGCCTTGCAGTTAGTATCGCAAGATTTGCGGCAAGCATCTGTAGGGTTAGGAGCAACTAACTTTCAAACAGTAACACAAGTAGTTTTGCCAGCAGCCCTACCTGCAATTGTAACTGGGGCAACGCTAGCGATCGCCAGAGCATCTGGAGAAACCGCACCTTTACTATTTACCGCGCTATTTTCCAATTTTTGGCCTGGTAGCTTATTTGAACCTACAGCTTCCCTTGCTGTTTTGGTTTACAAATATGCCATTTCTCCGTTTAAAAATTGGCAATCACTAGCTTGGGCGGCATCTTTGATTTTGGTATTGATGGTTTTAATCACAAGTATCATTGCTCGTTGGGCTACTCGAAAAAAAGCTTAGGGAAAGAGCTTAACACATAGCGGATTTGTATCGCTAAAACTAATACTGCACTTAATTTATGGCTACTAATATTAGCACAGTCAACGGTACTGAAACCGTTTTACGCACCGAAAACTTGAACGTATACTACGGCAAATTTTTAGCCTTACAGAATATTTGGCTAGATATACCAAAAAATCAGGTGACAGCCTTTATCGGCCCTTCTGGTTGTGGTAAAAGTACGTTGTTGCGATGCTACAACCGCCTCAATGACTTAATTGAATCATTCCGGGCAGAAGGTCAAATACTTTTTTACGATAAAAACTTGTATGCATCCGACATCGATCCTGTAGAAGTGCGTCGGAGAATTGGAATGGTGTTTCAAAGACCAAACCCATTTCCAAAATCAATTTATGACAATATTGCTTTTGGAGCCAAAATCAATGGCTACAAAGGTAACATGGATGAATTGGTGGAACGGAGTTTACGGCAAGCGGCTTTATGGGACGAAGTAAAAGATAAACTGCGACAAAGTGGTTCATCTTTATCAGGAGGACAACAACAAAGATTGTGTATTGCTCGTGCGATCGCAGTCCAACCTGAAATTATATTAATGGATGAACCTTGCTCCGCTCTCGACCCTATTTCCACCTTGCGAGTTGAAGAACTCATTCACCAGCTTAAAGAGCAATATACCATTGTTATCGTTACCCATAATATGCAGCAAGCAGCGCGGGTTTCTGACAAGACAGCCTTTTTTAATGTTAAAACTACTGAAAAAGGAGGTCGTAACGGCTACATGGTAGAGTACGATGCAACAGAATTAATTTTCAACAATCCTCAGCAGCAAGATACCAAAGATTACGTTAGCGGTAGATTTGGATAACTGGATGTATATTATACATTGTTGATGTTGAGCAATGAGGGATACTCGAACTTAAATCTGTGCGATATTCCTCCAATTTTTTATTTATTTACCAAGATTAGCGTAGGCGTAGCCTGCCACAAGCATTACATGATTCTGGCTGTTTCTCAATCGAGAAAAGCAACAATTAAGCTTAAGCTGTTTAACACAAAATTTGCATTAACTGGGTGGGGTACGATACCCATTCCAGATTTCTCTATTTAAAGTAGCAGGTGTATTTAAACCGTTCTGTACTAGCAGATTTGAAAGTTTTTTAAAGCGGGTGGCGGGAATCGAACCCGCATTAATAGCTTGGAAGGCTATAGTTTTACCACTAAACTACACCCGCAAATTTCCAACTTATTAAGTATAACATGGCTTTTTGAAAAATTCAAGCATTTAGTTGGAATTAGCAGGTTGGATTTTAAACCTTACAAGTAGGTTGCTTGCTTGTTTTTTTGTCTGATCGGCGAGTTCGTAGGCAGGATTAAATTTATTTTTTTGACAAACTTCCTCAAAGGCGAATTGCTCATATATACCCCTTTCATCCGGTGATATATTCTGATCGGGCAATAATACAGCCTTTGAACATACGCCATTTTCCTCAATGATTAAGCTAAATAAAAAATTTCCCGTCTTCAGTCCAAGGTCTTGTTGGATTGCAATTGTAGAATCTTGTTTTGTGCTTTGTGCAAGTTCAGGTAGTTTGATATCCTTCGGTAAATCAGTTTTCATCAATATCGTCTGTTGAGATGGAGTTAAAGGAATCCAGCTAACTATTACTCCTCCTCCTGTGTGCGTTTGTGCAGTAGTTCCGTCATTTTCAGTTCGAGGAGCATGTCCTGTTTGAGTGCGTGGTTCCTGTAGGGGTGAACCATTTTGTTGCGCGAGTTCTTGTTGACGTTGTTGAGCAAGTTCTTGTTGACGTTGTTGAGCGAGTTCTTGTTGACGTTGACGTTGTTGAGCGAGTTCTTGTTGACGTTGACGTTGTTGAGCGAGTTCTTGTTGGCGTTGTTGAGCAAGTTCTTGTTGACGTTGACTTTGTTGAGCGAGTTCTTGTTGACGTTGACGTTGTTGAGCAAGTTCTTGTTGACGTTGACGTTGTTGAGCAAGTTCTTGTTGACGTTGACGTTGTTGAGCAAGTTCTTGTTGGCGCTGACGTTGTTGAGCGAGTTCTTGTTGACGTTGACGTTGTTGAGCAAGTTCTTGTTGGCGTTGACGTTGTTGAGCGATCGCATTTTTATTATTTGTTAATGCGATTGCACTTCTATCTTGACCGCTCAGGGCAGGTTTTGCTGTTAACTTATCTTCTGGAACTACTTGCTTTGGTAACTTTACTGCTTGTACCTTTCGAATTGTGGATGATTCCTTGGGCGAGACTGGTTTTGGTTCAGACGCAACTTTTCTTGTTCTTGGTTTTGCCTCAGAATAAATCTCCACAACTTCAATTGGAATAGTGGCTTGATTTGGCTGGTGCCACAAACGGCTAAACTGAGATGAGCGCATCAGCCAGAATGCCAGCAAGTGCAGAGAGACTGAACCTATAACGACAGAAATCCACAAACCTGGTGGATCGGTATGTCGCCTCCAGACTTTGGTTGGAATTGGAGTTTTATCTGCAACTGATGGTGTCATATTATATAAACTGGATATGATTAGGCACTCTTACCGATTGCTAATGCTTTAAAATACCAGTCTAAATTTTAGCGATTAACCATTACTTCTGGTGTAACAGCAAAAGTCAAAACTGTTTCATCTACTCCTTTAAGTTCTAGCGGACTACCTTTAGTAATTTCTTCTTCCTGCAAATAATCTGCCACGGCAGCAGAAACCAAAATAGTACCGGGAACAGCAGCAGCTTGCAACCTTGCAGCAATATTCACACTAGGGCCAATGGCTGTATAATCAGCGCGTTCAGCGCTACCGAACATCCCCACAACAGCAGTACCTTGGTGGATACCGCACCGAAACTGGACGCTAGTAAGTCTATCACCATCGAATACACCTTGATCTCGCCAGCGCTGATTCAAGTCAGCCAGCGAGCGCTGCATTGCTCTTGCTGTATTAATGGCACGACGCACCTGTTCGTTGGGGGTTAGTTCTTCCGGCGCTCCATATAAAGCTAAAATAGCATCTCCCATAAATTTATCTACAGTGCCGCCATTACTAAAGACAACTTTGGTCATGGCTTCTAAATATTCATTTAGCAACTCTGCGACTCGTCGGGATCTAAGAGTATTTGATAGCTGTGTAAAACCTACGATGTCACTAAACAAAACTGTAATTAAGCGTGGTTCTGGTCGCAAATCTAACGTTAAATCACCAGTTGCAGCTTTTTGCACCAATACAGCTGGCAAAAAGCGCTTTAGTACTGATTCTGTTAAATAAGTATTTAACTCCACGATTCGTCGTTCATTTTCCTTCAATGCCAAAAGATTCCGAACTTCCGCCAAAAGTTCCCGATCGTTAAATGGTTTTGCTAAATAAGCATCAGCCCCATGTTCTGTACCTTCGATGCGGGTTTCTTCATCAACTTTCGCAGTCAGCAAAACGATCGGTATTCCTTTCAACTTCTCCTCTTTGCGGATCATCTGAATCATCTCAAGTCCGCTCACTAAGGGCATCATTAAGTCAGTCACAATCAAGCTGGGCATAATTTCCTTAGCTGTTTTGTGCCCTTCATAACCATTACGAGCCGTTTGTACCTGATAACCGTTATACCAATTTAATATGAAGCTGCATAGAAAAGAGCTTCTAAAATAAAGTTATAAGATGAGATAGATATTACCTCATC